>CANQUG010000032.1 GCA_947626985.1 uncultured Lachnospiraceae bacterium
GGCATGATCCGTCATTTTTCCTTCCGCCGCTGCTCCGTCCGCCTCCATCTTCTCAGAAACAGAACGCTGATCACCAGTACAAGGGGAAATCCGATCCCCGCAAGCACCCCGGCCTGAAGATCTTCTCCCGCAGGCAGCACGGAGGAGGAAATACTGATGGAACCCGGCCACATGATTCCCACGGAAAAGCCGCACACCGTGCACCCGATGAGGCCCAGAACCGGAATATCCGCCAGTCCCGCCTCCGGCTCCTCATCTCCGGCATCCATACCCTGCCCCTTATTCCAGGGGCTTCCGGTAAAAACGCCCCACAAACCGTTCCGTGGGAAGCTGATTGATGATCACCTGGGGATCGATCCCTTCCATAAAAGAAGTGATATCTTTGATCTCATAGGTGGAAACAACGGTATACAAAATACTTATGGATTCTTTGCTGAAGCCGCCGTAACCTTCCACCACAGAAATCCCGTGCCGGAAACGGGTCACGTAGGCGTCGGTCAGCTCCTTCTCCTTCCTGGTAAAAATCATCAGAGTGGACTGCTTGTACCGATGATAAAAGTTATCCACCGTCTTCGTAAAAATAAAACGCACCAGAATCGAGTAGCCCGCATATTCCCACCCGAACAGCGCTCCGAAGATCATCAGCATCCCGCAGTTGAAAATCAGTATCTCCTGCCAGATGGACTTGCCGATCCTGTTGGAAACATAGAGGGCAATAAAATCCGTTCCTCCCGTGGAAGCGTTTCCCATCAGGGCAATGGCGTCGGACATGCCGTACAGAAAACCGCCGAGGCAGATATTCAGCAGCACATCGTCAAACAGGACCTGACAGGGCAGAACCTTCAGAAAGAAACTGGAAAGGAAAATCTGTATCAGAGAATACTCCGTAAATTTTTTCCCCACATGCTTGTAGCAGAGAATTGCTACCGGAAGATTCAGCAGCACGATCCCCAGGGAAACGGAAAAGGTTACGCCGAATTTTTCCGCCAGACGGCTGATAATCGTGGCAACACCGTTAAAGCCTCCAGGCAGCAGCCCTATGGGAAGCAGAAAGGTATTCATGACAAAGGACTGCAGTAGGGCGGAAGTGAACACTGCTGCCAAAGAAACCAGAGATGCTTTTACGTTTTTGTTCATTTTCTCCTCCTGATGAAAATTTTCAGCTGCTGTCATGCGTCCCTCCTTTATATCGGACCGGATGCGCCCTGCTGCTCCAGAACTTTCATGGGCTTCCATCCCAGAAAATCCCCCGACGCCAAACTGTAGCGGATCCCGTGAAAATCACCCAGAATGCTGTCATGGAACCGTGTTTCCCCATGACAGTGGGCATAAATTACCTGCTCCGCCCCGTACTCCTCCGCCATATCCGTAAACCCGCTGCTCCGTTCCAGAATATTGGTGGGCGGATAATGGAGAAGCATGATAAATTTCCGGTAGCCGTCCTTTCTGGCCAGCTCGAAGGACGTGCGGAGCCGGGTCAGCTCCCTGGAAACCAGCTTTTTCGCATGCTCCTCCGCCTGCTCGTCCCAGCCTGCGATCCGCCCCCGCCGGTCCAGATAAAAAGGTCCCTCGAAGGTATATCCCTTGGTTCCCACCAGGGCATACTCTCCGTATGTCTCATAACTGTCCTGAAGAAATGTGAGCTCCGGCCCGAATTGTTCATTCAGCTGCCGTGTTTTCTTCGCGTCCCAGAACATATCATGATTTCCCCGTGTCAGGATCTTCCTGCCGGGCAAATCACGGATATACTGCAGGTCCATCCCGCATTCCGCCAGACTCCTCCCCCAGCTGTGGTCGCCCAGAAGCAGCAGCGTATCCTCCGCCGTAATCATCCTGGCACAGTTTTTCCGGAACTTTTCCTCGTGATTTTTCCATGCTCTGCCGTGCAGCTGTCCCGGCGCCTTCAGTTCCGACTGAAAATGAAGATGCAAATCGCCGATCGCATATAAACTCAATGATTTTCCTCCTCCGATAACCTCCGCCCGTCCCGGTCTGATACAGAATCCCGGTCCGCGGCGGTACAAAAAATCAGCCCGCAAGTCCCGCCGCCTGCTCCCGGCAGCATTTCTCCGGATAAACCATCTCCGCGCCGCAACAGGGGGGACATTTCCTTTCCGTTCAGAAACATCCCCCTCTTAAAGCTTTTATGAATCATGGCTTTTTTGCGGCTGCGGTATGGCCTGTACCGCTTTTCACATCATTTCTCTTCGAATCCTCTTTCCCGGCCATAATGCACGCCGCGGCTGTCAGCCGGCATGCCCCGCTTCGCCTGCGCTTTTATTTCCCCGGCGGTCAGCTGTGGCAGTGGCCGCATCCGTGGCTTCCGGATCCGCAGGAATGCCCGCCATCTCCGCAGGAGTGACCGTCGCCGTGATGATCGTGGTGGTCACAGTGAACATCAGGATCATATCCCAGAGTGCCTGCCAGAAAGGCCCGCACCGCCTCGTCCGCATTGCCGGACACGCCGCCGAAAAGACGGATTCCCGCATCCGCAAGCGCCGCCTGGGCGCCTCCGCCGATTCCGCCGCAGATCAGCACATCCACATCGTTCCACAGAAGGAATCCCGCCAGAGCGCCGTGGCCGCTGCCCCGGGCGTCCATCACCTGCTCCTTCACGATGATCCCATTGTCGATCTCGTAAAGCTTGAACTGCTCCGTGTGCCCGAAATGCTGAAAAATCTC
Organism: uncultured Lachnospiraceae bacterium; assembly: GCA_947626985.1. Taxonomy (GTDB): domain Bacteria; phylum Bacillota; class Clostridia; order Lachnospirales; family Lachnospiraceae; genus Blautia_A. Next base: position 2,683 of record CANQUG010000032.1, read on the forward strand.
CCCGTCCCGATAGGTTACCGCAACTCTCATGATTCTTCTGTCCTTTCTGATTTAATTTCCACAATACGCCCGCTCTCCCTGTCGTAGCGGCAGTACCTGCCGCCGGCAGAAATAAAGGGCTGGTAGCTGTCCCTTCTCACATCCTTCACATACACCACGCCGGTAGCGATCATCTCCACAAGAGAAAACCGTCTGCTCAGGCTGGAAATCCACCGGAAAGTCTTATTTTCAGCGGAATCCGCCATCACCAGATTGTACCCGTCCCCGCAGGCTTCCAGTGAAAAATAAATTTTCTCCCCCTTTCCGGTTCTGCCGAAGACCTGGCTCTCGATATATGAGGAAAAATGTTTTTTCACAAAATCGTGGAAGCTGTCCATCGTGTATGTAATTCCCGATACTTCGTCGGTGATCCTGTCCCCCCGCTCCAGACGCGTCTTGATCACGCTTAATACTTCCACACTCCAGTTGATAAAAGAAATACTGCTGTAATTCATGGATTCCAGAAGTTCGCTGATCAGATGCTTCGACAAAACGGAAGAATGGATCGCTTCATTATACAGTTGCTCGTTCATACTTATTTTCCTCCTCGGTTCTTATTTTGATTTTTCTGTTCCCCATTCCACAGTCAATCGTTTCCGTATCCCCGCCGGAATATGCGCCTCCGGCTGCGGGAGTATTCATAGAATAACAGCAAACGCCGCCGTTTACAAGTAAAATTTCAGAATATTCAGGATTCCTCTTTCCTCTCATAGACGGAAATCTGAAACCAGGGATTCGGGACCGCCTGATATACCAGCGGTTCCTGAACCTGATCGCAGTCCAGATTTTGCAGATTTGGCAGCTGATTCAGAACGTCAAACTCCATAACGTCAGAATTTATAACGGAAAGGGATTCCAGACCCGCGCACATTTCCAGAGGGGACAGATCCCTCACCTCAGTCTTCTCCAGGGCCAGCCAGCGCAGTCCGGGAAACGCTTCAATTCCCTCAATGCTGCCCAGTTTCCCGTACGACAGATTCAGATCGGTAATGTTTTTAAGCCCCAGAAGAGGTTCCAGCGTGGAAGAATGATAACCCGGAAGAGTAAGAATCTGCAGAGTGTCAATCTTTCCCACGGCCTCTTCCACTTGCTCCCCATCTATCAAATGCAGCGTTTTCAGCGGAAGCTTCACAAGAGCCTCCGCATTTTTCACTTCAATCTGCTGAGCAATGAGCGTTTCCAGAGGAAGTTCTTCCAGAGGCTTCAGATCCGTAACCCTGGTTTCACTGATATCAAGAGAATTCAGCTGAGGAAACTCCGCCAGCTGGCTCAGATCCTCCAGCTCCGTCTGATCCAGATACAGTTCACGAAGGTACTCACAGCCTGCCAGGGGTGTGATATCCGATATCTCATTGTCACAAAGACTCACGGATATCAGCGGAAGCCCCTCCAGGGGAGAAAGATCCGTGATCCGCTGCCTGTCCAGAACCAGCGTCTGAAGATTTTTCATATGAGCACAGTCCTCCAGACTGCGGATATTTCCATAGCCCTCCACTCCCATATCATCTACGGAATGGTACCCCATATAAGAGGAATGATGTGCCTCCTGGGACAGAATCTGATCTCCGCAGATCCGCAGAGAATTTACAAGTTCCAGATCAGCTCCGGTGACAGGGCCTCTTTCTTTCCCCAGCTGAGCCCGCACCGCCTGTTCAATAAACTCTGAAGCGAAATGATATTCCCCGTTTTCCCGCTGGTAGGAAGTCCACAGGGCCCTTCCTGCAAAAAAACAAAGGGCAAATGCCGCAGCGGCAGCGGCCACGGCCGCTATCCAGTTCTTTTTTCTTATTTTTTTCGGCTGTCCCGGCACAGTGCCCGTCTTCGCCACCTGCAGAGCGGCCTGCAGTTCCCCGCAGTTCTGGTACCGCTCCCGGGGATCCAGCTTCGTACAGGTTTTGATAATCTGCCGGAACGGCGGGGACAGCATCTCCATAATGGTATCCTTCTGTACATCCATACTGCCGGTGAGCAGATACAGGCAGACAATTCCCAGAGAATACACATCCGTACGGCAGTCTGTCTGCCGGAAGCCGTACTGCTCCGGCGCTGCGGTTTTCCGCGTCCCCATAAATACCGTATCATATTCCGCCGTTTCCCGATATTCCCTGATGGTCTCCATATCGATAAAAAACAGATTTCTCTCCGGAGTCACCACAATATTCTGGGGCTTTAAATCCCGGTGGATCAAAGGCGGCGTACATTTATGAAGCTGATCCAGCATCCGGCAGAGCCGGACCATGATCTCTCCTGCCTCGCCCTCACTTAATGGCCCGCCATGTTCTACCTTCTCATACAGGGTATCCCCCGCAATATATTCCTTCCACAAAAAGGTCCGGCCGTTTTCCTGAAAACAGGCGTATACCTGAGGTACGAAAGAGAAATAAATCTTCCGGAGATTTTCCGCTTCCGTCTCCAGAAACACGCCGTGGTCTCCCTGCGCGATTTTCAGTATGGACCGCCTTCCGCTCTCCTCTTCCAGCAGGTACACCTGCTGATCCTCCCGGCCGGAAAGACAGGAAACCTCTTTGATACTCTGATGAAGCGCCTGGGGCAGCTCCAGCTTTCCCTCATAAATCCGGGCAAAAGAAAGCTCCTGCGCCTCATCTCTTTCTGTTACAGTTTCTTTTTTCTCCGTATTTTTCTTTTTCCCCATCTTCCTCCTTCTCCTTCACGGCAGTCTTCGCCGTTCATCCGACGGAATTCCCGCGGCGCTCCTGCCGTAACCGGCGCATGATGCCAGTCTGTATTACAATATATCCCAAAGAGATATCCGCCGTCAATCATCTTCCTGCAGAAATCCGGACGGATCCCCGTGAAGGTACCGGCCGGTCAGTGTATGTGAAAACCGGGAACGGTTTCCACGCCGGCCGGGCGGCGGCGCTGCGGCCTCCCCCCATAAAAAGGAGCCGCCGCTCCGGCGTTTCTTCCGCCTTCGCAGCAGCTCCCTCATCCCGTATCATAAACCCGCAGCCTGCAAAGTCTGCCATTCTGTTCTGCTTCTGAACAAATCCCGCTGCGGTTCACCGGCCGGCTTTTGCGCCGGCGCATACCCTTATCCTTCCGGTCAGGTCCTTAAATCTCAGCCAGCTTAAGAAGACCCGGAATCTTGGACTCCCAGCCGAGAGCCATGATATGTACGCCCTGGCAGTAAGGCCTGCACTCTTTGATGATCCGCGCCGTGATCTCCACGCCGGTGATGCCCGCCTTGGTCTTTTCCTTATCCTTCTTCAGCTCCTCCAGCATCTCGTCCGGAACATGGATGCCGGCTACGTTATTGTTCATAAATCTTGCCATACCCACAGATTTGGGAATGACTACGCCAAGCTGAACCGGTTTTCCGAACTGTTTCGCTTTTTCCATAAATTTAATAAATTTCTCCGGCTCAAACACGGCCTGAGTCTGGAAATAGTCAACGCCGGCCGCAACCTTGCGCTCCATCTTGGCCAGCTGGGCGTCCAGAGAATCGCTGCAGGGAGACACCACCGCGCCCTTGGCAAACTTGGGAGGCTCGCCCACCAGATCGTTTCCGCCAAGGTCCTTTCCTTCCTCCAGCATTTTTACCGTATGGATCAGGGAAACGGAATCCAGATCGAATACAGGTTTGGCCTGGGGATGATCGCCCATCTTGGTATGATCGCCCGTCAGAAGAAGAAGGTTCTCGATTCCGAACATCGCCGCGCTCAAAAGGTCGGACTGCAGAGCAATACGGTTCCTGTCACGGCAGGTCAGCTGGAAGATGGGAGTCAGTCCCTCATCCTTCAGGGCCTTGCAGGTCGCCAGAGAACCAAGACGCATAACGGAAGACTGATTATCCGTCACGTTCACTGCCGTAACGTCCTTCAGATAGGTTTTCGCTTCTTCCAGCAAATGCTCGATATGACACCCTTTCGGCGGTCCTACTTCTGCAGAGACTACAAATTCACCACGCTCAAATAACTCAGTAATTTTCATTCCACATACTCCTAATCATTATAAATTTTAACGGTTTTATTTCGCCACTTCATCATCTGTTGCATAGTTCCGGATCTGGGTGGGGCACTTCAGAACGTCCAGACGTCCGATCTTCTCCAGACGTCTGTAGATCCGCTCCCAGCCGCAGTCCATCTCGCTGTCCACCTCGCATTTGCCGTTCTTGGAACCGCCGCACTGGCCGTTCACCAGGCTCTTGGAGCAGGCAGTGATGGGGCAGATGCCGCCGGTAAGATTCAGATAGCACTCGCCGCACTGGCCGCAGTCATGCTCCAGGGGAGTCACGCCCTGGAAGCCCGGCAGGCGGTAGGTATCGCAGCATGCGCAGACCCTTTTCTCCTCCAGAAACTCGGCGACTGTCTGAACGCCCACGCCGCAGGAGAAGATCAGCACCGCGTCGGCGGCCTCGATCTCGCTCATGTGCTTCTGAAGACGCAGCACCATGTTTTCCGGATTACATATATAATCAGTGGTAATAATTCCTGTCACATTCCCGTCAGCAGAGAGTTCCTTCTGTAATTCGGCAGCTTCTTTTTCCGGAAAATGGACTTCCTTGCATCCATGGCAGTTAATGATGAAAACCTTCTTGCCGTCTGCCAGTGATGCGATTGTTTCCCTGGGTTTTAATTCGGTAATTAACATATCACTTCATCCCCCTTACTGCACCTTTTCCGGCTTTGATCTTGCTGACTAACGGAATCTTGGAGGAGCAGATGTACTCGCAGCACCTGCACTCGATACAATCCATCACGTTCTTATCCTTCATACCCTGCCAGTTTTCCTCATCCGCATATTTGGCGAAATACAGAGGAGAAAGCTCCATGGGGCAGACATCCGCGCAGCGTCCGCACTTGATGCATTCCACCGTCTCCGTATGGTCGGTATCGATGGCAATGATTCCGTTGGAGCCCTTCAGAATGGGTACGTTTAAATCGGGAAGGGCAAATCCCATCATGGGGCCGCCCATCTTCACGGTAACGTCGTCGCCTGTGATGCCGCCGCAGTAGTCGATGAGCTCCTTCACGCTGGTACCGATCTTCACGATATAGTTGCCCGGCTTCTTCATATGCTCGCCGGTCACGGTCACTACGCGCTCCACCAGAGGCAGACCCTTCTGGATAGCGTCGGAGATGGCTTTTACGGTACTGATATTGCTCACCACAACGCCTACATCTGCAGGCAGACCGCCCCGGGGAACCTGTCTTCCCATCACGCGCTTGATCAGCATCTTCTCAGCGCCCTGGGGGTATTTGGTCTTCGCCGCAACCACGTCGATATCGCTGATCTCCGCGGTTTTGGCCTGGAGCAGTTCGATGGCGTCCGGCTTATTGTCCTCGATGACGATGATGCCTTTTTCCGCGCCTACGGTTTTCATGATGGCCTTCAGGCCGTAGATCACGTCGTCCGCAAACTCCAGCAGCACTCTGTGGTCGGCCGTCAGGAGCGGCTCGCACTCACAGCCGTTGAGCAGGATCGTATCCACCGGCTTGGCGGGTTTTAATTTCACGGAGGTGGGGAAGCCGGCGCCGCCCATACCTACAATTCCGCTTTCACGTACAATATTAACGATCTCCTCCGGAGTCAGGCTGTCAAGGTCTTTATGAGGCTGTACAGATTCGTGCAGAGTATTTTTTCCATCCGACCGGATGATCACGGACATCACCTGGTCGCCTCTGGTGGGATGCAGACGGGGCTCGATGGCGATCACGGTACCGCTTACGCTGGAATGAATGGGGCTGCTGATAAATGCGGCTGCTTCGCCGATCTTCTGTCCCACCTTCACCGTGTCGTTCACCTGAACCACAGGATTGGCCGGAGCTCCGGCATGCTGCGACAGAGGGATCGCCACGATCTCGGGATCCGGGAATCTCTCAAGAGCAATATGCTCGCTGAGTTCCTTGCGCTCCGACGGATGAACGCCGCCGTAATAACCCTCCAGTCTGTTCTCCCGGATGGATTTTACATAATCGTTTACAAACTTGAAATTCACTTTGGAGTAATCGCGCAGCTGAACGGGCTGATTCAGAAACTCGTCGAGGCGTCCCTGTTTTTCCAGACGCTTATGTATCTTCTCCCAGGCGCAGTCCTTATTGCTGTCCACTTCGCATTTGCCGTTTTTGGCGCCGCCGCACTGTCCGTTGATCAGGCTCTTGGAGCAGTCAACGATGGGACAGACTCCGCCGGTGATATTCAGATAACACTGGGCGCATGCGTCACAGCTCTTCTTCGTCAGAGCCATGCCGTGATGCCCTCTGTAATTCAGAGAATCGCTGGCCGCGTATACAGGGATGTCCTTAAGGGCCGCTACAGTCTGAATACCCAGGCCGCAGGAGATCACGAAGATGTTTTCCGTACCCTCCGGAAGGATATCCTGCAGTTTCTTTTCAGTCTGGGTCTTGTTGCATAAGAAGTCAATCCTCACGCTGCCCGTGATGGTTTTTCCGTTTTCGGCGGCAATCTTCTCAAATTCGCCGCAATCGGGTTCGTCAACGGTATCAAATTCCTTGAAGCATTTGTTGCAGGCAACAACGAAAAGGTTATCCTTCCCGGCCAGTACGGCAGCCAGCTCGTCGTTCCCTTTCAGCTTATACTTGATATGGTTCTCCAATTGCTCACCTTCCTTCCTTATGCTTATCCGCTTTTATTATTTTTTTCAGCCTCTGCACTCTGAAGAAAAAGATAATAGCGCAGACAGATAAGATCTACAATTATTACGCCCTTTAGTATAGCACACGGCAATCATATTATCCAGTCTAAATAAAGATTTTTTTGTAAAAAATATACATCTTGCACAAAATTTCTCCCATTTTCTTGCAAAACAGAGAAATTCTCTTTCCCGAAATGGCACGCATTCATTGATTTCACCCCGTTTACATGATAAAATAGCTCCATCAGAAAATATCGGATAATTTCAGTCAAGTGAGGGAGTACAGACATTTTGAAAAAATGGATTCGCAGGTTGTTGCCGTTATTTATAACATTTGTGGTCAGTGTGATCGTCGTCCACATTGGTGTGGCTTACCTTCATTTTATTTCCCGGAGGATCTACCAGGACAGCACCGATCACCTGGCGGAGATTTACAGTCAGGTAAACCGCTCCTTCAGCGTCTTTATAGAAAGGAACTGGGGCATCCTGAACAACTGGGGGAAATATCTCGCCCTCCCGGAAAGCGGGGACGGCAGCTTCTTTTCGGAGCTGATCGCGGATGAACAGGACTACTGGGGATTCTCGGAATTTTATTTTCTCTCGGAGGACGGCTCCTGCATGACCCTCGGGGGAGCCGGGGAGGAAATCGATCTGGGAGAAGCCCGGGACAGCCTCATGCAGCGGCAGGAGGCCGTCATGACGGGCGATACTCTGTCTGACGGACAGGAGATCACCCTTTTTGCGGTTCCGGTACAGCAGGGAGAATACAAGGGTTTTTCCTTTGACGCCATAGGCATCAGCTACACGAACGCGGATCTCGCAGCCTCTCTCAACGTGAACGCCTTTTCCGGCAAATCCAGGTGCTTCGTGCTCCACAAGGACGGAGTCGTTCTGCTCTCCACCCAGACCGGAGGCAATATATTCGAAAACTATCTTATCTACCTGAAAGCGGCCTCCGACCTGAAGGAGGAGGAGCTCGAACGGATCCGCACAGACTGGGAGGAAGGGAAGTCCGGTCTGCTGCGGTGCAGCATAGGCGACGTCAGCTCCTGTATTCTGTATCAGCCGCTGGGCTATCAGGATTATATCATGCTGAGCACAGTGCCCCGGAGCGCTGTCAGCGCCGGCTTTCTGGCAGTTCAGAAGGTTACCATGAACGTTCTGATCCTTATATTTCTTCTGGTGGGTGCGGTGATCATCACTTTTGTGATCCTGCGCAGCAACAGTCAGTCGCGGAAAAGCCGGATGGAGCTTCTGTACAGAGAGTGCATGTTCGACGTTCTGTCCAATAATGTGGACGATATCTTCCTGATGCTGGATTCCGCAGATCAGAAGGTAGATTATATCAGTCCCAATATAGAGAGGCTGCTGGGCATCCCGGCGGAGGAGGCGCGGAGAGATATCCGGGTCATGGAGAAATGCGCGGTCAACCGCGAAACCATCATCCCCGAGGAGGAATTCACCTCCATTCCCCTTCATGGAAACAGGTCCTGGGAGTGCGAATATATACACCAGAACACCGGGGAGCAGCGCTGGTACCGGCTGTCCGTTTATCATATGAGTATCCAGAATGTGGAAAAGCACATCATCGTGCTGTCCGACCGTACCCGGGAGCAGCAGATGAATCAGAACCTGCAGGAGGCCCTCACCGCGGCCAGAAGCGCCAATAAGGCCAAAAGCAATTTCCTCTCCAATATGTCCCATGACATCCGTACCCCCATGAACGCCATCGTAGGCTTCTCGGTGCTGCTGGAAAAGGATGCGGACAATCCCGAAAAGGTACGGGATTACACACGGAAGATTACCGCCTCCAGTCAGCACCTTCTCAGCCTGATCAACGACGTGCTGGATATGAGCAAGATCGAGAGCGGAAAAACCTCGCTGAACGTGGACCGCTTCAGCCTGCCGGAGCTTCTGGATGAGCTGAATATCATACTGCTGCCCCAGGCGAAGGCGAAAAATCAGACTTTTGAGATTCACGTGGAGGGAGCGCCGCCGAAGCAGCTGCTGGGCGACCGGCTTCGCCTGAATCAGATCCTCATCAATCTCCTGTCCAACGCCATCAAATACACCCCCGACGGCGGGAGGATTGAGTTCATGGTAGGCGAAATTCCCCAGTCCGGACAGCAGTATGTGAAGCTTCGCTTTACCGTGCGGGACAACGGCATCGGAATGAGCGAGGAATTTCAGGAACAGATCTTCACGCCCTTCAGCAGGGAGATCAGTTCCGTCACCAATAAGATACAGGGAACCGGCCTGGGCATGGCGATCACGAAAAACCTGGTGGACCTCATGGGAGGCATCATCCAGGTACAGAGCCAGCCCGGAAAGGGCAGCACTTTCACGGTAGAGCTTTCCTTCATGCCCGCCGGACAGGAGGAGACGGAGACGGATGATCAGGAACAGGCGGAACCGGATGAGGTTTCGGCCCAGAGCGTGATGGAGGGCTGTCTGTTCCTCGTTGCGGAAGATAACGAGATGAACGCGGAAATTCTCACCGAAATGCTGGATATGGAAGGAGCCGGCTGCGAAGTGGCTGCAAACGGCCGGGAAGCACTGGAAATGTTCAGAAATTCCGCGCCCGGCCACTACGATATGATACTGATGGATGTACAGATGCCCGTGATGAACGGCTACGAGGCCACCAGGGAGATCCGCGCCTGCGGCCATCCCGAGGCGGCTTCCATTCCCATCGTCGCCATGACCGCCAATACCTTCGCCGAGGATGTGCGCGACGCCATGGACGCGGGAATGAACGGGCACCTTGGAAAACCCATCGACATGAAGGCCGTACGGGAGCTGATCGGACGCCTTGTGAATAAACCATCCCAAAGAGAAAATCCTCATGAAAACCAGACCGGATGATAATTGGCTGCAGAAAGGAGGACCAAAATGAAACAGAAAACCATCGCCGCAGTGATAACTCTTGGCACCATGCTGTGCTTCACATCCTGCGGCAGTCAGAAGGGAGCTGATTCCGGAAGCGTCACTCTCACCCTGCTGGGAAGAAAGAGCGACATGGAAAAAAGTTATATGACCAGCATCTTTCAGCAATATCAGACGGCGACCGGAAACAAACTGAACATCATACAGTATGAGGACGCCGATTTTGAAACTGAAGCTGCGGAAGATTTCAGAGAAGGAAACATTCCGGATATATTCATGCATTTTCATAATGCAGATCTCAACCGCTTCGACGTGGAAAACAATTTTTATTATCTCAATGAGGAAAGCTGGAGTTCCGACCTCACCGACAGCTCCCGGGCATACTGCCAGGACCGGGAGGGAAATCTGCTGGGTCTGCCTTTCTGGGAAAGCTCCGTTTCCGGATGCTATTACAATAAAACGCTGCTGGACAGTATGGGACTGAAGCCCGCCTCCACCCAGACGGAATTCGACGTTCTGTGCCAGGCCCTTGCAGATACCGGCTACACGCCCATCTGCTGGCCCGCGGACGGATGCACCTGGATGTTCCAGTTCGGGCTGGACCCCGTTTTTGCGGACGATCCTTCCCTTCTTGACAGACTGAACAAAAACGAAATCACCTGCTCCGATATTCCCCAGGTGACAGACATGGTGCAGTGGATCGGGGACGCCGCCGAAAAAGGCTGGTTCGGATCCGGTTTCCTGAAAAAAGGCTGGGACGATATCAGCTCCGACATGAGCTCCGGGGAAGCGGTCATGACATTTATCTGGGATACATGGTTCTATACGGATTTTCAGGAGGGAGGCAGGTATACCCTGGACGATTTCTCACTCATGCCCGTATTTATGAACACGGCAGAGGACGGAACCTACGAAGGCGGAAACCTGAATATGATGATGGTGAACAAAAACAGTGAAAATCTGGAAAGCGCCCTGGAATTTCTTTCCTTCTGCGCCTCCCCGAAGCACTACAACGACGCTTTTGACGGGATCTCCACAGTGAGCTGCTTTAAAGGACAGACTACCAATATCCAGTCCCGGATGGTCACAGAAGCCGCCGGCTCCATTGCGGAGCATGAGCGGGTTTCCACCGCCGCTTCCAGGATCATCGGCTACAGCGCGGACGATGTGTCCGCAGCCTTTGACAGCCTGTTCCGGGGAAAAACCGACGCTGCCGGATGCGTCCGCCTGATGGACGAATACCGGATCGAGGAGGCCAGGCAGCAGGGGATCGACGCTTTTCAGTAAAAATATCCGGACAGTTTTTTAGCTCTGAGAAATCCGGTTATCACAGCATTCTCCGTGATAACCGGAAATTCTCAGAGCTTTTTCATGGAACTTATTCATAAAAATCAGATCTGCCGCCCGCCGTACATGGATTATTCTGTCCGGCGGCCCGTCCTCCTATTTTACGAAAGTCGTATACAGTCCATGGAAGAACAGGAAGGCCATCAGCACCGGGAGCACCCATTTCAGATAGCCCCGTACCCACTGCGGAAAACGGGGGCCGCTTCCTGTATTCACTTCTGTATAGAAGTTCTCCCAGCCCCAGCCCCATTTGCTCATACAGAACATCAGGTAGATGAAGCTTCCGCCCGGCAGCAGCAGGGTACTGACGATGAAATCCTCCAGATCCAGCACCGTGCTTCCCGCGCCCAGAGGCTGGAAGCCTGCCCAGATATTAAAGCCCAGCACACATGGAATGCTGCAGAGGCCGACGATCACAATGTTCCGGATGGTGGCCTGCACCTTGTTCCATTTCCACAGCTCCTGGCTCATGGCAACGATATTCTGGAACACGGCCAGCACGGTGCTGAATGCGGCGAAGGTCATGAACAGGAAGAACAGCGCTCCCCAGATATGACCCGCCAGCATGGCGTTGAATACATTCGGCAGGGTCACAAAGATCAGGCCGGGACCGCTGTCAGGGTTCACCCCGTGGGCAAAGCAGGCCGGAAAGATGATAAGACCCGCAGTGATCGCCACGAAGGTATCCAGGGCGGCGATGGTCATGCTCTCTCCCAGGAGCCCCTTTTCCTTGCCGATATAGCTGCCGAAGATCGCCATGGATCCGATGCCCAGACTCAGAGTAAAGAAGGACTGATTCATCGCCTGAACGATCACCGTCCCCAGTCCTGCCTTCCTCACCTGCTCAAGGTTGGGCACCAGATAGAATTTCAGACCTTCCGCGGCTCCGGGCTGCAGAATACTGTTCCCGGCCAGGACCACCATGATCACGATCAGAGCGAGCATCATGATCTTCGTAATACGCTCCACACCGTTCTGCAGGCCCAGCGCGCATACCACGAATCCCATGATCACCACAAACAGGGTACAGACTGTCATGATTCCGGGAGTACCCAGCAGACTGCCGAAGGCCTCTCCCACGCCGGCGGCGTCCAGCCCGCCGAACTTTCCTGTCAGACTGGCGCAGAAATAATACAGCATCCAGCCTGCCACGGTGGTATAGAAGAACATCAGCATGTAATTTCCGAAAATCGCCACATATCCGTGAAGGTGCCACTTCTGTCCCGGCTTCTCCAGAACATGGAAGGACTGGGCCGCGCTCTTGCGGCTTGCCCGTCCTACGGCAAATTCCATACACATGACGGGAACTCCCATAATCGCCAGGAAGATCAGGTAAAACAGCACAAAAATGCCGCCTCCGTTATTTCCCACTACATAGGGAAACCTCCACACGTTGCCGATTCCGATGGCGCATCCCGCGCTCAGCAGGATAAAACCAAGCCTTGATTTCAGTTTTTCTCTTTCCATAAATCCCTCCCGTTTAGAAAGTTTTGCCGGCTGCGGGGCCGGCAGTTTTGTTAAATTTCACCAGTTGATAAAATCATTTTATCTCGCATTCAGAAAAATTTCCACAATTATTTTTGATGAAAGGCATATTTTTTGATATATTTATAAAAATCATACAATAATAAGCCGGCCTGGAGACTAAAAATCAAAAAAGGCGCGGGAGATTATGGATTTCCGGAAAAAAATCTGCGATAATTACGTAGAAAAAAAGAAATGAAGAAACGAAGAAATAAAAAACGACAGGAGTCTGGCATATGGAAAAAATGAGAGTGCCCTCCCACATAAAGGTGCGGGGAGCAAAAGTACACAATCTGAAGAATATCGACGCGGACATCCCTCTGAATAAAATCGTGGGGATCGCAGGCGTTTCCGGCTCGGGAAAATCCTCCCTCGCCCTGGGGGTACTGTACGCGGAGGGTTCCCGGCGCTATCTGGAGTCTCTCTCCACCTATACGCGCCGGCGCATGACCCAGGCGGAAAAAGCCCGGGTGGATGAGGTTCTCTATGTTCCCGCCGCCCTGGCCCTGCGCCAGCGTCCGGGCGTCCCCGGCATCCGGAGCACCTTCGGAACGGGCACGGAGCTGCTGAACAGTCTGCGGCTCATGTACTCCCGTCTGGCGTCTCACCGCTGTCCCAACGGCCATTATCTTCCGCCGTCCCTGAATGTGGCCGCCGACAGGGAGCTCGTCTGTCCTCAGTGCGGAGAACACTTTTACGCTCCCGGCGCGGAGGATCTGGCCTTTAATTCCACCGGCGCCTGCCGCGGCTGCGACGGGACGGGAACCGTCCGGACCGTGGATGAGTCCACTCTTGTCCCGGACGACTCTCTCACCATCGACGAAGGAGCCGTGGCTCCGTGGCAGACGCTGATGTGGTCGCTGATGAAGGACATTGCCAGAGACCATGTGGGCGTCCGCACGGACGTGCCCTTCCGCGATCTCACCGATCATGAGAAGGATCTGGTCTTTCACGGTCCTCCCCAAAAGTACCACATGCTTTATCATAATGAAAAGACCAATACCGCAGGAGAAATGGATTTCACCTACTTCAACGCCGTCTACACGGTGGAAAACGCCCTGTCCCATGTGAAGGACGAAAAAGGTATGAAGCGGGTGGAAAAGTTTCTGAAAATCGGCCCCTGTCCCCAGTGCGGCGGGAGCAGACTGTCGGAAAAGGCCCGGGCGCCGCTGCTGCGGGGGATTTCCCTGGCGGAGACCTGCCGGATGACCCTCTCCGATCTGATCCGCTGGGTGGACGGCGTTCCCGGATCGCTGCCGGAAGAAATGCGCCCTATGGCCATCAGCATCTGCGAGGCTTTTCAGCACGCGGCGAAGCGCCTTATGGACCTGGGCCTTTCCTATCTGACCCTGGACCGGGCGGCCTCCACCCTCTCCACCGGCGAGCGGCAGCGGATGCAGCTGGCCAGAGCCGTCAGAAACCGCACCACCGGAGTATTATACGTGCTGGACGAGCCGTCCATCGGTCTGCACCCCGTGAACCTGGAAGGGGTGACCGGCGTGATGGACGATCTGATCGCAGACGGAAACTCCGTGGTACTGGTGGACCACGACGTCCGCATCCTGTCCCACGCCCAGTGGCTCATCGAGCTGGGGCCGGAAGCCGGAGCCGGAGGCGGAAGGATCATAGCGGAGGGAACTCCTCAGGAAATTACGGAAAATCCCCATTCCCGCATCGGGGAATTTCTGTCCGGCAGGGCAGTCTCCCTTCCGCGGCAGAAACCATCACCGGAGGAAATGTTTTCCGCAGGAACCATTCACCTGTCCACCTCCCGGATACACACGGTTCAGCCTCTGGAAGCCGATTTTCCAAAAGGGCGGCTGATCGCCGTCACAGGAGTTTCCGGCTCGGGCAAGACCACCATGATCCTGGAAAGTCTCATTCCCGCTCTGAACGCCGTGACCCGGGGAGAGAAACTGCCGCAGCATGTGAAAAAGATCAGCGCGGAGGGGATTCATCATGTCAAACTGATCGACGCCGCGCCTATCGGCATCAACGTGCGCTCCACCGTAGCCACCTACGCCGATATCCACGACGAGCTGCGCAGAGTTTACGCGAGGACCGCAGACGCCAGGCGCCGGAACCTCCGGGCAGGCGACTTTTCCTACAACACCGGAAAGCTGCGCTGTCCCGTGTGCGACGGGACGGGCTCCATCAGTCTGGACGTTCAGTTTCTGCCCGATGTGGACATCCCCTGTCCGGACTGCCGCGGTTCCCGCTATTCCAGGGACGCTTACCTGATCAGACGGACGCCGAAGAAGGGCGGCAGCGGCTGTTCCCTGCCGGAACTGATGGATATGAGCGTCGACACAGCCCTCGCCGCCTGCCGTGATCTGCCCAATGTGCAGAAAAAGCTTCAGGTGCTTCATGACCTGGGACTGGGTTACCTTACTCTGGGAGAGGAGACCCCCGGCCTCTCAGGCGGCGAGGCCCAGAGACTGAAACTGGCGGGAGAGATGGGAAAGGGGCAGGAGGACTCCGTATTTGTTTTCGATGAACCCACCATCGGGCTGCATCCCCTGGACGTGGAAACACTTCTTCGCGTTTTCCGCCGTCTTACCGACAGCGGGGCGACAGTGATCGTAATCGAACATGATCTGGATGTGATCAGGAATGCGGACTACTGCATCGACATGGGCCCGGGAGGCGGCGTTCACGGCGGACGCATCATTGCCCGGGGAACGCCGGAGGAGATAGCCGGAAATCCTGACAGCATTACGGGGCGGTATCTGTGATCCGCCCCGATGATTTTCTCCGTTTTCTGTTCATTATCCTGCAGAATACAATCGCCGCCAGAGTGCTTATCGCCGTAGCCGCAACGGCAGGTCCCACGATGGCCGCTGGATTCACGCTGCCGTACTGACTGCGGTAGGCGATGATATTTAC
Organism: uncultured Lachnospiraceae bacterium; assembly: GCA_947626985.1. Classification (GTDB taxonomy): domain Bacteria; phylum Bacillota; class Clostridia; order Lachnospirales; family Lachnospiraceae; genus Blautia_A. Next base: position 17,981 of record CANQUG010000032.1, read on the forward strand.
CGGAATCAGCTGCAGCGAAGAAATATTCAGAATCAGGAACGTGCACATCTCATTGCTGGCCGTGCCCCGTGGCACGGCGGCTTCCTTTTTTCGGCGCCGTTCCTCCTCCAGCTCCTCCAGGCAGGCGACGGCTTTCAGCCCCGCAGGTGTGGCAGCCCAGTTCAGGCCCAGAATATTCGATAAAAAATTCAGGGAGATCGCTCTGCATGCCGGAGAGTCCGGAGGCAGGGAGGGAAAAAGAAATCTCAGCAGCGGCCCCGTCTTTTTTGCCAGAGCGGCCACCAGTCCCGCTGTCTCCGCAATTTTCATGACTCCCGCCCACATGGCCGTAATCCCCGCCATGGCTATGCACAAATCCACGGCTTCCCTGGAGGATGACACCGCCGCCTCCGTCACCGCTTTCAGATTCCCGGTAAAAACCCCGTACAGCACTCCGGTCAGAATCATTCCGCCCCACAGATAAGTCATAAAATCATGAAATCCTTTTTTCCTATCCTATGAACCCGCAGAGCATAAAATGAACGCAAAAACGGGAACTCCGCCCTCCGGGGGAACGGAAGGATCAGAAATGCCGTTCTCAGCTGTCCTTTGCGGCCGCAGCCGCATTGGCCTCCTCTTCAAATTCCGCCACAGCCTGAGCCGCGTCCTCTCCTTCGCCGACACGCTGAAGCATATTCCACCATGCGGTACGCGCCGTGGCCCATCCCGGCGTAACCTGATAGTAATCCCCCAGATACTGCTGAAAAACGCTGTACTCCATCATCAGCTTATCATTGACATAAATATCCGGAATATCCCGGACCGGCCAGTAGGTGGAAGCCAGCACCGCGCGGGTATACTGACCGTCGTCCCCGGTCATAAAGCGGATAAATGTTTTTGCCGCTTCCACCCGTTTTTCGTCCTGATTGTCAAAAATCCCAAAGCCCCAGATACCGCCCTGAAGATTTACCTCTCCGTCGTCAGTGGGAAAAGCCATGGGAAAAACATCAAAGTCCAGATTTTCATTGCTGATGGTCTGGCTGATCTCCATGAACACATTCCAGCAGAAAGCCATGGCAAGCTCCCCGTTACAGAATTTTTCGGCTTCATCCGCCCCCACCAGAGCCGGATCGAAGGAAATTCCCTCCATTCCCGTCAGAAGCTCCAGAGCCCGGATATTTTCCGGACTGTTGACCGTGTACCGGGTATGCTCCGGATCGGTAAAGGTTCCGCTGTACAGATTATTAATCAGCGCCCGGGTCCCCTGATCGCCTCCCTGCCCGCCGCAGTAAACGGCAGCCACATGCTCCACGCCGTAATCCCGCAGAGCGGCTGCCGCGGCAATAAAACCGTCAGTGGTCCAGGTGTGGGTTTCCTCATCGATGTACTGCCAGGCGCCGGCAGCTTCAAACAGATCCCGGTTGACGGCCATACAGTGGGTGGACATGCACAGCGGATAAATATAATAATGGTCCTCCCCGTCGTGACAGGCCACCTTTACAGAGTCATAAATTTTGCCGGCGGTCTCCTCCTCCCAGAGATCTTTGAGATCCGCCATTACGCCCCGGGCGCCCCAGTTGGCCACCAGACGCTCCGGGCCCTCCAGGATCAGATCCGGCGCATTCCCGCTTTTCAGCGCTTCCTCCACCTCACTGTCCCCGGTATCGTAGGTCAGCTCCTTCACCGATATGCTGATATCCGGATACTCCCGATGGAAAGCGGCGAGAAGAGCAGACCGCGTTGCGCTGTTCCCCCAGCCTCCCACAGGATAGGTCCACAAAGTAATCTCCGCCTTTTCCGCCTTGTCAGAATCGTTTGTCTCATCCTTCTCTGCCCGGGAATCTCCGGAAGAGCCGCTGCAGGCCGAAAATGCCAGGAGCAGAAAAAGCGTCCCGGCCAGCGCAATCATCCCCTTCAAGCCTTTCATTTCTGATCATCCCTCCTCAAAAATTTTTCCAGAAGTCTGGTGACTTCTTCCATATCGATGGGTTTGGCCGCGTGGGCGTTCATACCGCTGTCGATACAGCGCTTCACGTCATCAGAAAAAGCGTCGGCGCTCATGGCGATAATGGGAATGACGGCCGCATCCGGCCGGTTCATGGCGCGGATGGCCCGGGTAGCTTCATAGCCTGTCATAACCGGCATCCGGATATCCATGAGAATCGCGTCGTACCATCCCACCGCGGAATTCTGAAACAGTTCCGCACAGATTTTTCCGTTCTCCGCCCGCTCCAGGATCAGTCCGAGAGCAGACAAAAGCTCCGCCGCGATCTCCCAGTTCAGATCGTTATCCTCAGCCAGAAGAATCCTTTTGCCCGTCAGATCCGGGGTATACTCCTCCGCCTGCACTTCCGGGGCGGTTTGCGGCTCGCAGAAATTCTTCAGACCATAATACAGGCTGGAACGGAACAGCGGTTTGGCAATCATTCCCGTGATGCCCGCAGCCCGGGCCCGGTCTTCCAGATCACTCCAGTCGGCGGAGGTGACAAGCAGAAGAATACTGGCATCGCCGCATTTCTCCCGGACAGACCGGGCAATCTCCAGCCCGTCCATTCCCGTCATCTTCCAGTCCAGAAGAATGACATGATAGTCCTCTCCCCTTCTGTGACGCTCCCCCGCCATGGCGACGGCGGATTCTCCATCCAGAGAGCACTCGCCGCGGCAGCCGAGGGAGTTCAGGATCGACACGGCGCTTTCGCACAGAAGCTCGTCGTCGTCCACCACCAGCACATTCCAGGGAGGAAGCTCCAGATCCTTTTCCTCAACGGAAACCTTCTCCAGATCCAGAGTTACATGAAACTCCGTCCCATGATCCGGTTCGCTCTCCACCTCAATGGTACCCTGCATGGCGTCTATGATATATTTGGTGATTGCCATGCCCAGACCTGAGCCTTCCGTCTTCTGAACGCGCTGGCTGTCTTCCCGGGAAAACGAATCGAAAATCTGCTCCTTAAATTCGGCGGTCATACCGATGCCGGTATCCTTCACGCGCAGATGCACCCGCACCCAGTCGCTTCCTTTGGCAGAGGCTTCCTCATAGCAGACCACCCAGATGCTTCCGCCTTCCGGAGTAAATTTGATGGCGTTTCCGATCAGATTGAGAAGGATCTGATTCGTCCGCACACTGTCGCAGTAAACATATTCGTTGGGAATATCATAAATATATACGTCAAACTTCTGTTTTTTGGCATTGACCTGAGGCTGGACAATGTTGATAATGCTCTGCATGGTCTCCTGAAGAGACATTTTCTCCATGTGGAGGGTCAGCTTGCCGCTCTCGATTTTGGACATATCCAGAATGTCGTTGATCAGCCCCAGCAGATGCCGGCTGGACAGGGCTATTTTCTTCAGACAGTCCTGAACCTGCTGGATATTGTCCAGATTTGCGCTGGCTATGGCGGTCATTCCCACAATGCCGTTCATGGGGGTCCGAATATCGTGGCTCATATTTGACAAAAATTCACTCTTGGCCCGATTGGCATGCTCCGCCGCCTGGCGCGCTTCCTCCAGTTCCTTCAGATGAATCCGGTTCAGATGAAGATACCAAGAAAATACGGCCAGCAGAGCCACCAGAATCAGAATGCAGCTGGCCACGGCGGCCCGGCCCCAGGCGTGTCCCAGCGCGTTCACCGTCTGGTCCAGCCTGCCGTAGGGCATGAACAGAAGAAGGTACCACTCCGAATAAGGAAGACTGGTTCCATAGAGATACCGGCGTTCTCCTTCGATGACAAACTCGCTGGTGAAATTCTTCCCCTCCTCCATGGCCTCTTCCAGCTCCACGAGATACTGCTCTCCGCTCATTTCCTCCACGCTGTCGTAACGGTCCCGGACTCTCTGGAAATAATTTTCGTCGGACACGTCGCTGTCCCGGACGATAAATTCGCCGTTCCGGTCGATAATGAAATAGTAGATCATATCATTGTCCGCATCAAGGGACAGGGTATCGCTGATATAGGTAATCGGAAGAGCGGCCACCAGGGCCACGCTCTCTCCGCCGTTTTCCATGGGATAGGCGGCGGGGATCCCCATAAGGACCAGGTCTTCTCCCAGCCCGTTTTTCCCGATGGTCATTTTCTCTTCGCCGTTTTTCAGAGACTGGTGGAAGGTATCGGAGGCATTGACCTCGATCTGGCTGCCGTACAGCATTTCAAAACTGCCGTCCTCTCCGTACAGGGCCAGATGGTCAAATCCTCTGGCACGGGCATTATAGCTCAGGGACACCCTCACGGAATCCCGGTCTCTGCCGCTCCCCGGAGGCACGGAATCCACCAGCGCCCCCACCTGGGACAGACGCAGTTCAATGGTGGTTCCGAAATGTGTAGCGGCCTGCTCGCTCATGCCCGCCATATAGATGGCTCCCAGTTCCCCGATGGCTTCCGCACCCCGTCGGTTCATCCTGGAGGTAAGATAGGAAAAATCAAGCACACAGAATATGGAAATACAAATAAGACTGATAATCAAAAACCGGGTAGTTCTGTTCTTCATAATTCGTATCCCTTTCTATCACAATTCCGCCGCGGCAGGCGGCAGATCATTGGCTAACGGTACCTTTTTGGTCGAATTAACTATAGCATAAATATAAAAAAAAGTACAACGTTTGGATTGAAATTCTATAAATCAACCTTATATCATAAGTTCTATAAATCCGCAAATCTGCAACTCCTGTAAATGATCTGACTGTGAGCTGCTTTTCCAAAGGGATGGGAAATTGGTACGGACAGGTATCAAATCATATAGAGAGATTCGTATATCATTGACGGGACTGTGCTTTCTGCGGGCAGACGGAGGAGCATTGGTAAAGAGTTCAGGCCGATACTGCCTGAAAGCGGTATCGGCCTGAATGGAGGTACTTTTTATGCCATTGAGTTTATCAGAAGGAAGACGCCTGTCAGGCCAGAAGTCCTGCTGCCCTCAGGCTTGCCAGGAGTGCATTCAGCTGAGTGGCTACCTCTGCGGGGGTGGCGGTACCCGGGGTGAGGTCAGCCACGGCCGCGGCACGGGTAATTGGAGTGGCGGGGCCTGCCGGGCCTATTGGACCTGCCGGGCCCATTGGGCCTGCCGGGCCTGCTGGACCTGTGGGACCTGGTGAGCCTGCGGGACCTGTAGGACCTGCGGGGCCTGCCGGGCCGGTCGGACCTGGTGAGCCGGTCGGGCCGGTGGGACCTACTGAGCCGGCGGGGCCTGCTGAGCCGGTGGGGCCGGTCGGGCCTGCGGGGCCTGCTGAGCCGGTGGAGCCGGTCGGGCCAGTCGGGCCAGCTGAACCATCGGCTCCTGCGGGGCCAGTTGCTCCTGTGGGGCCGGTCGGGCCTGCCGGGCCTGCTGAGCCGGCGGGGCCGGTCGGGCCTGCTGAGCCGGTGGGGCCGGTCGGGCCAGTCGAACCAGCTGAACCATCGGCTCCTGCGGGGCCAGTTGCTCCTGTGGGGCCGGTTACTCCTGCAGGGCCAGTCGGGCCGATCGGACCAGTCGCTCCTGTGGCTCCATCGACTCCCGTGGGACCAGTCGGACCCGTTGGGCCGGTCGCTCCTGCTGCTCCATCGGCTCCTGTAGGTCCAGTCGGACCCGTTGCTCCTGTAGCTCCATTGGCACCATCAATTCCTGCTGGACCAGTTGCTCCTGTAGGGCCGGTTGGACCCGTTGCTCCTATTGCTCCATCGGCTCCTGTAGGACCGGTTGGGCCGGTCGGACCTGTCGCTCCTGTTACTCCATCAGCTCCCGTGGGGCCTGTCGGACCGGTTGCTCCTACTGCTCCATCGGCTCCTGTAGGGCCGATTGGACCAGTTGCTCCATCAGCTCCCGTGGGACCTGTCGGGCCGGTCGCTCCTGCTGCTCCATCAGCTCCCGTCGGACCGGTTGGGCCGGTCGCTCCGTCGGCTCCTGTAGGACCCGTCGGGCCGGTTGCTCCTACTGCTCCATCGGCTCCCGTCGGACCTGTCGGGCCGGTTGCTCCTACTGCTCCATCAGCTCCCGTCGGACCTGTCGGGCCGGTCGCTCCTGCTGCTCCGGGAAGCCCCTGCAAGCCCTGAGGTCCCTGCGGACCGGTAATTCCCGTTGCTCCTGCAGGACCAGTTGCTCCCGTCACTCCCATAGCCCCAGGCATACCCTGCGGGCCAGTCGCCCCCGTGGGACCTGTCGGACCAGTGGGGCCTGTGACTCCCAGTTCTCCGGCCATTCCAGGCATTCCCGGAATTCCCTGGGGACCCTGCGGACCAGTCGCTCCCGTAGGTCCTGTAGGACCCATAGGTCCAGTAGCACCTGGCTCTCCCGCCGGTCCGGGTATTCCCGGTACTCCCGGCAACCCCTGCGGACCGGTCGCCCCCGTCGGTCCCATCGGTCCTGTCGAGCCGGTTACTCCCTGTACTCCCGGAGTTCCCGGCACACCTGGCACACCCTGAGGGCCCTGCGGGCCCATCGGACCCGTGGCCCCTGCAGGCCCAGTTACTCCGACACCCGGCATTCCCTGTGGGCCCTGCGGGCCCGTAGGACCAGTCTCTCCTACAGGCCCTTGGACACCCTGTAATCCCTGCGGGCCTTGCGGACCAGTCGCTCCGGGACAACCTCGAGGTCCCATCGGACCCATCGGTCCTTGCGGGCCCTGCGGACCGGTCGCTCCAGGACAGCCTCGGGGCCCCATCGGGCCCATCGGCCCCTGCGGGCCGGTCGCTCCGGGACAGCCCCTAGGCCCTGCCGGGCCCTGGCATGACCTGTATCCATTGGAATTCTGACAATTACAATTGTCATTGTCAAAATTTCGTCTGAAAAAATCCATATAGAAAAGTCTCCTTATAAGACATATTTTCACTATTTACAATATGCACAAACAGAAAACCCGTTCATCTCCCGAAATACTCCCTGTTCCTCAGAAACTCCTTTCCATAAGGCTTATATTCCCCGGCCTTCCTATGGTATTCCAGCGCCTGCTCCCTCATCCCCATCCTGTCATAACACACGCTCAGCTGCAGACAGGGCAGATATCCATAGCACTCTTCATTGCGAAAACCGCCATTTTTTCCTCTCTCAGGCGTTCGCAAAGCCCCCTCGTACCAGAATACCGCCTGCTCCCACATCCCCCTGTCCAGGAAATGCTTTCCCAAATCGCAGCAGAGCTCCCCACCCGGCACACGGAAGGAAAGACCCCTTAAGAGAAATTCCAGCGCCTGCCCCTCCTCTCCAAGCCGGTAACAGCTGTAAGCCCCGATCCTGCAGGCCTCTACCTGATTTTCCACATAAGCTCCCTGCATCTCCAAAAAAATAAGGAAGTTTTTCACCGCTTCCCCGTACTTTCCATGATAATACAATTCTCTCCCATAATAAAACCGGTCCCTGGGACCAAAACTCTCTCCCTGCTCCCTCATCCTCTCGTAAATATCCAGATTTCTCGTCCCATACACCTTTTTTATGCTCCAATGCTCCACTTCCGCATCCAGATATTCCACTTTTCCTGACACGGCAATCGCCTCATGGACTCGTCCCTTCCACAAAAACCCACTCTTTCTTCTCAGCAGTCTCTCCCTGTAATAGGAAAAATTCCCCTTCCCCCTCTCGTCAAATCCTGTAACATATTTCATCATCACAGCATCTGCGCTGCCGTCCCCCTGCTCCTTCCAGGCAATCAGCTTCTCCCTCTCTCCATCCCTCATCACGTCATCCGCATCCAGCCACATACAATAATCCATAGTTCCCATGGAAAAGGAAAAGTTCCTGGCAGCAGAAAAATCATCTCTCCAGGGAAATTCGTATATGCGGTCCGTATACTTTGCCGCAATCTCCCTCGTCCTGTCCGCCGACCCCGTATCTACGATGACAATCTCATCCACCGCATCCTTCACCGAGTCCAGACATCTCCCCAGAACAGCCTCCTCATCCCGCACGATCATACACAGACTGACAGTAACCATTGCACTCTCCTTTACAGCAAAAATGTTCCTCCTACCAGTCTATTCTCCACCTCCCGATTGTTTCCCGCTGCGGTATCTCCCAGACTCTCCCGCGCTGATGAAAAAGCCTGTCGAAGGCACAATGTTTGTCAGACTAATCATACCCGCACTAATCAGAATTCCTGCCGACGACGCAATGCTTCGTCGAACCGATTCATCCCCACACCAATAAAAAATTCTGCCCAAAGCAGCTTGCCCGATACGCCATAAATCCGCTATATACTTATAACAGACAAAAAAGATCCGCCGGTCAAAAGTCGTCTCCAAAATGAAAACAAACTTCCAACCGGCGAACCATCGAAAAATACCATTTATTCCCAGGGAAGAATTTCCGGAGCTTCCTCCCCCGCTTCTCTCATCTTTCTCACCAGAATACGGGCAAGCTCTTCACGCACCCGAACGTAATCAGGATGCTGCGCCAGATTTACCAGTTCCATGGGATCCGCTTTCAGATCATAAAGAAAATCCTCCACATAGCGGGAACTGCCGCCTTCCGTCCATCCGTCGGAATCAGGAGCATATACACTGTACAGATAGTCAGGCGTATGAATGCATCTTCCCGTACGGCTTTCACTGATCTGGGCGAATACCAGATTTTCCCGTCCTTCCGTCTGAAAATCCGCAACCTTCCTCAAATCCTCTCCAATCATCGCATCGCCCACATCCACACCTGCCGCAGCCAGAATCGTTTTCGGCAGGCTTGCGGTGCTCACCAGCTCCCGGATCCGTTTTCCCCCTGTGAAGCCCGGTCCGCGAATAATCAGCGGAACACGAAGACAGGCAGAGTGACAGGATCTTTTATAATCATCCGTCCCCACACAGTGAGGATCCCGATTCCGCGTACCGAAATGCGCCCCGTGATCCGAAGTGTAAACCAGAAGAGTGTTCTCATAGACGCCCATCTCCTTCAGCCTTCCGATCAGCCTTCCCAGATTAACGTCCACACTCTCGCAGCAGCTGAGATAATCCGGATACATTTCTTCCGCATTCCCCTTCAGAGCCGCCAGATCTCCGGGAAGTTCGAACTCCCTGAAGCGCTCCCGGGCGCCTTCAGGCCCCTCGCAGCGTCCTCTGTCATTCTGGTGATGGGGTTCAATATGAGAAACCATGAGGAAAAACGGCTTCTCCCCCTTCCAGGTATCCAGATATTCCAGCGCAAAATCCGTAATGCAGTCCGCCCGATAGCCGTGAAATTCTCTCTTTTTCATATGTTCGTCGAATACGCAGCCGTCATATCCATGGGAGGTAAACTCCAGCACATCCGCCGCCCTCCAGAATCCACGGTAGCCCCCTCTTCTCTCCGGGGGAATCGCCCTGGTCTCAAAATCTTCCAGCGGCGGCTTCCTGTAGTCCTCCAGCCGGCTGGCCAGATGCCATTTCCCCACATAAGCCGTGTCGTAACCGTTTTCCTCAAAATACTCCGCAATGGTTTTCACCCCGGACGGCAGGGGCTGGCCATTCCGCCAGCACCCGATTTGGGAGGGATACTGTCCCGTCTGGAACAGAGCCCTGCAGGGTCCGCACACCGGCTGAGCCGTATATGCTTCCTCGAACAGAACCCCTTCCTCCGCCAGCCGGTCCGCATAGGGGCTCACATTCAGCTTCTGCCCGTAACACCCCATCGTATCCGCTCTCTGCTGATCCGAAAAGTAAAACAGAATATTCGGCCGATCCATGAATCCCTCCTCACTTCAGTCCCGACGTCACGATTCCCTGTACAAAATATTTCTGAGCACAAAGGAAAATCACAATCATGGGGACAACAATGAGAACGGCGGCCGCCATCAGATAGTTCCACTGCGTGTAGCTGTCCGTCTTAAACATGGTGAGCGCCAGCTGCACCGTCTTCTTCGACTCGGCGTTGGTCATAACCAGAGGCCAGAGATAGTCGTTCCATACCGCCACCGCCTTCATAAGTCCCAGTGTAGCCAGAAGAGATTTCGAGTTCGGCAGATAAATGGTAAAATATGTCTTCCATCTATTCGCGCCGTCGATTTCCGCGGCTTCATCCAGAGAACGGGGAAAGTTCTCATAAAACTGTTTGCTTAAAAAGACGCCGTAGGAACCGGCCACCAGCGGGATCACAAGGCCCGCATAGGTATTGATCAGTCCCGTTCCGCCCATGCCGAAGAGGTTGTTTCCTCCCAGAAAAGGAAACTTCGCCATAATAAGGAATGTGGGAAGCATGGTCACCTGGGGAGGCATCATCAGTCCCACCATGAGAAACAGAAACAGAATCTGCGAACCCCGGAATTTCAGTCTGGCAAAGGCGTATCCCGCTATGGTGTTGAACAGCAGGGAAAAGACCACCGCCGCCAGCGTAATAACCAGAGAATTCCGGAAGTACACCAGCCAGTCTCCCGAGGTCATGGCTCCCACATAATTTGCCAGAGAAAAGCTCTCCGGAAACAGGCGGAAGGTCGACGTCCGGATCTCCTCAATGGTCTTGAATGACGTCAGAAACATCAGAAGGACAGGAGAAAACATAAGGAACGAAGCCGCCGTCATCAGAACTGTCCAGATTACGTTATTTACTTTTTCTTTTTTCATCCTCTCCCTCCTATGACACATCCACATCCTGCCCGCCGCTGCCGAACTTGAATACCAGTATGGTCACCAGCATGGAAAACAGCAGAAGCATCACGGACATGGCTCCGGCATATCCCATCTTAAACTCCAGGAATGCCCTCCGGTAAATCTGATGCACCACCGTAGTGGTACGGTCCAGAGGACCTCCTCCTGTCATAATATTGATCTGCTCAAACACGGAAAAGCTGTTCACAATTCCCGTCACCAGAAGGAAAAACGTAGTCGGCCTGAGCATGGGCCAGGTAATGCTCAAAAATTTCCGGATGGCGCCCGCTCCGTCCAGAGAGGCCGCCTCATACAGAGAATCCGGTATGGAGGTAAGTCCGGACAGAAAGATCACCATGGAATAACCGCAGCTCTTCCAGATACTCATCACCACCACACATCCCATGGCCATGTTCGGATCTCCCAGCCACTGCTTTATGGAAAATCCGAAGCTCTTCAGAATCGCATTGAGAAGTCCATAGGTAGGATCGTAAATCCACAGCCATACCATGGACATACACACCATGGACATAACATTCGGAAGATAAAAGGCTGTGCGGAATATGGGAATCAGTCTGGACTTCCTGTACAGCAGAACCGCTACAAAAAGTCCCAGCGCCAGCTGCGGAAACAGCGTCAGCACCGTATAAATCAGGGTATTGCCCACACCCGTGAGAAAATCCTCATCCGAAAACAGATTCGCATAATTCCTGAAACCCACGATCTCCGGCGGAGAATACAGGTTAAAATTCGTAATGCTGTAATAGATCACCACTCCTATGGGAATCAGAATAAAAACCGTAAAAATAAAATACGCAGGAAAAATCATGACATAGGCGCATCGGTCCTGCCGGGACTTTTTCCTTCCTGCGGCAACGACGGGTTCGTTCACATCCATCTCCTCCTTCTCGCAGCATTTTACTGATTATCAATCTCACTCTGAATCTCCCCGGCAGCGTCGTTCATGGCCTCCTCGGGAGTCTTCACATCATACATGATTTCTTCCAGAGCGGAGCTCACAATATTATACACGGAATTGGAGTAGGCCACTTTGGGAGAGCCGGTCCCGCAGTTGATGGCTTCATAAATGACGCTGTTTTTCTCGGGATCTCTGGCGATAAATTCTTCCTTCAGAGACTCCCGCAGAGGCGTGGCGCCGATTTCTTCATAGCGGTTCCACATTTCCTCCCCTTCGGAAATATATTCCATAAATCTCCAGGCTTCATCCGGCGCTTTCGTCTCGCCGCTCATGAAAAGGAAGGTCACGCCGCAGAATGTGGCCTGTACCTTGCCTGTGAGAGGCGGCGCCAGGGCGATTTTTCCTTCCAGTTCTCCCTGATTCATATTCTGAAAATCCTGATCGTTGCCCATGGTCATGGCCGCCAGTCCCATGGAGAAGGGATTCTGATCCACTGTACTGCAGTCCCAGGGGATCGTTCCCGCATCTCTGATTTCCTTCATAAACTCCGCGGCCTGAATGGCCTCAGGGGTATTCACAAGTACCGTATCGTTCTCCTCATCCACCAGATTTTTTACTCCGTTCTGCTCGATGAAAATGGAATAATACTGATGAAGAGCGCTTCCTGATGTGGGCATGGCGAAACCGGTCTGTACCACCTGATCCCCGTCCTTTTTAACCAGAGCCAGATGAGCCGTCATCAGTTCCTCCCATGTGGCGGGGGGATTTTCGGGATCCAGCCCCGCTTCCTGAAACAGTTCCTTATTATAGATGAGCATGCGCGGATCGGGGAAAACAGCAATCCCGTACAGGTGATCTCCCACAGAACCCAGCTTCAGCGCATTCTCCATGAAATCCTCCCGGCCTTCCCAGTTCTCCGCATATGCGTCCAGGGCTGCGTACTGTCCCAGAGGCACACGCGTTCCCATGGAAGCCATGGAGAAACAGATCACATCGGGGGCAGTGCCGGAAGCAAAGCCCGTATTCAGCTTCGTCTCAAAGTCGTCTCCCCAGGGAGCTTCCTGATACTCGATCTCAATATCAGGATTCTCCGCTTCAAACCGCTCTACCAGTCCGTTCCAGTAGTCTCTTCTCTCCGGCTCCGTCCCTGCTCTCAAAAATACCAGTCTGGTTTTTTCCTCCGTCCCTTCAGCCCCGTAAGCCACAGTTCCGAGCAGAGCGGAAGCGGTCATCACCAGCGCCGTCAGCATTGCAATTCTGCGTTTCATTTCGTCTACCTCCGTTTTCCTCTATTTTTTACCCGGCCGTATATTTCAAAAATTCTGAATACTCCAGCCAGGGTTATTCGAATTATAAAAAAAACAGAGTGCAAAATCCATGATTCTGATTGGGTAATCTTTGCACTCCGTTTCGCTTTTTATACAAATTTTCTTTATATTATTTATCTATCGCATATAATTCTGTATTTTTGTATCTATTCATGATTTTTTTGCACGAAAGTTCTTTTTCCGGTATTCCATAGGGGATACGCCCATTTTTTCCTTAAACACACGGCTGAAATGCGCCGTGTCAAAGAACCCCGTCATCTCCGCCACCTCCTGAATGGAGCAGTTGCCGTACTTCAAAGAATGACAGGCGTTCTTCAGCCGGACCTCCTGGAGATACTCGCTGAAACGCTGGCCTGTTTCTCTCTTGAACAGCACAGAGACATAGGATCTGCTTAAATGAGCGCGGTCTGCCAGAAGCTCCAGGGAAATCCGCTCCCCGTAATGCTCCTCCACGAACCGGATAATTTCCTGCACAGGAGGAGAATACCGGTTCCGCCGGAATTTCCTGTTCAGTATCCTGCAGATCAGACAGAGGGCGCTCTCCATCTCCTCCTGAAACAGGGAAAAAGAGGAATATTCTTTTCCCAGAAGCAGGATAATCTCCCTGAGCCGGGGATTGTCCTCCTCATCAGAGACGCTTTCCTGAAATTTTCTCAGATATGCCGCCAGAACCATCCTTCCCAGAGCAAGGACATAAACCATATGCAGATCCTCCGCAGCTTTCAGGGAATTAAAAAATTCAAGGCCCTTCCGGGACGCCGGAGAAAAATCCTGCTGTTCCAGAAGCTCCCATATTTCCCGGAGCCTGCGGCCAAAGATCCCGCAGGGCTTTTCTTCCCCGGCAGCCTTGATATTCTTAAAACACCGGCATCCGGAAATCCCGAAAAACTTACGGTTCATCCCCGCCGTCCACGCCTGACGGCACAGCTGGGAAATCCAGTCGTATCCGCTCTCCACATCGCTCAGTCCCACATACACGTCAGAGCCCATATGGGCCGCCAGAAGATGACAGAGACGTTCTCCCCATTCATCGTCTTTCGGGCCTTCAGAGGAATTAAAAATCACAAAGAATTCCTGACTGCCGGACTGAAAGCAGAAAAACCGCTCCTCCTTTTCCTCAAAAAAAAGATGGAGAAGCTCCATCACCCTTTCTCTGAGGACAAACTCTTCGAAGAAAACAGCTGCAGCAGCCAGATCCTCCGCTCTCAGTCCGATATTCAGTTCCCGCAGATATTCCTCAGCCTTCCCGGCCTTCGGAAGGTCCAGACGCAAAAAGCGGCGCATCCCGGCCTCCTGGCGCAGAGCCAGTTCTTCCTCGTCCGCCTTTTTCCTTCCGTCCCGCTGTTCCAGGAACAGCGCGGCTTCTTCCAGAATTCTTTCCAGTTCCTCCCCGGTGATCTCCGACTTCAGAATAAATTCGTTGGCCCCCAGACGCATGGCCTGCCGGACGCAGTGAAACTCGTCATAAGCGCTGAGAATCACCTTATATGCTCCATCCTTGCGCTTCTTCATCTCCCTGAGGAGTTCCAGTCCGTCCATAACCGGCATGCGGATATCCGTAAGCAGAACATCCGTCTCCTGGTCCGACAGATAATCCAGCGCCTGACGGCCATTGGAAAAGGTCTCCACATGGCAGCGAAGCTTCAGCTTCCCGATCTGGTTGCACAGCCACTGCCTGGTGACGCTTTCATCTTCTACGATAACAATTTTCATATCCCTGTATTCTCCTGCCCTGGCGCTCAATCTCTCATTCCACTGCAGCTGCGCCCAATTCTTTCCAGTCATGGCCATGCTCACCGCAGAATTCTCGCCTGTCCGGCATATCTTCAGGACAGGAATCAGAGCTGCCTGCCGGCAGCCGGCGCTTCGCTTTGTATATTTCTTATCTTTAGCATATATCTTATTTGCATTATAACACTTGTGATTTAATAAGGAAAATTAGAATAATTACATGAAATCCATAAGTAAAATCGTATAAAGAAAGTATCAGACTTTTATGCCGCTTACAGATTCCGAAGTACCTGTCCTATAACTGCCGGCTGCTGTAAATTCTGTAAGAACGTCTCGTTCTAATCACTAACAAATCTGCCGCCGAAATCCCTTATAAACACATGACTTGTGCGAATAATCAGCAGGTTTTACGTTTTGGCAGTAATTTATGAAGTTTTTTTATTCAATTTGTCCATTTTCCTTGACTTCAAATGATCCGCCCATTTATTATAGAAGAAATCATTCGTGCAGCTTTTAGAAATACTGCTCATGAAAATCCCTGTTTTATACAGGGTACGGCTGGATAACAGGAACGGAGGAATTTTTATGACATAATTTACAGGCGCGTACAAAAAAGAAAAATATGACAGCAGGAGGAATGCAAAAAATGAAATCCAGAAGAGTTGGAAAATTTATAGCAATACTGTTATGTCTGGTGCTGCTTACAGGGCAGCATGGCATAACCAGTCTCGGAGCCGCAGAAGAGTCTGCGAACGGGAGACCGGACAGTGAACAGGCGACCGAAAAGACCGGCGCAGGAGAAAAAGGAGACCTGACCCCGACGCCGGAACCGACAGAAGAAGCGGAAGAAAATCTTTCACCGACGCCGGAACCTGACGGCACGGCCGGGGAAAACCCCTCATCAGCACCGACGGTCACCGGAGAAGAGAAAGAAAATCCGCCGTTATCCCCGGGATCGACGAATACGAACGACTTAAAAAACCCGGAAATACAGCCGGAAAACGATACATCTTCTTCCGATGGACAGACTCAGGAGAATGAATCGCAGGAAAATAAACCGCAGGCAAATGGACCACAGGCAAGTAATCCGCAGGCGAATGGTCCGCAAGAAGATGATTCACAGGCAAATGGTTCGCAGGAAGATAATTCACAGACAAATGGTTCGCAGGAAGATGATCCACAGGCAAATGGTTCGCAGGAAGATGATCCACAGGTAAGTGATTCACAGGAAGATAAACCACAGGCAAGTGATCCGCAGACAGATGAACCACAGACAAATGATCCGCAGACAGAAAATTCCGAAACGAATAAAACAAACGCAGACAGCCAGCCCAAGGCTGAATCGGACGAGGAACCTGCCGGCGACGAAAACGAAGTTCCGCCTGCTGCGGAGACAATATCTGTCAAATCTCTGAATTATCGGGAAAAAGGCGCGCCTTTCCTCGATGCGGGCAGCGACGTGGTATATTTTTCCCTGGAGTCCGCTTCCGGAAAAGCAACGGATTATAATTATGAATTTAACGGCAGCACAATTGCAGGCGCCAGCGTAAATCTGTCAAAAGTCTCCGACAGAACAGGATGGTTCACACTCCCGACACGATTCACTCAGGGAGGTTCCTATACTCTGAAGGTGAAAGACCAGGATGGCAGGGAACTGGGCAGTGCCTCCATGACAATTTACCAGGTCACCTTTGACCCGGCTCCCGGAAAATTTGACGGCGCAGAATCTTCATACACCGGTTATGGTATGGCGGAAAGCGCCTGGAGCTACTACAATTATCCCTCCACACCGAAATCTGAAACGGAAGGTGCAGAGTACATCGGCTGGTCAAAGGAACCAAATGCATCCAGTTACGACCAGCTCGTTTATACTGCGGAAAGCGCAGATGGAGACAATAATCTCACCGTCTACGCCGCTTACGGTAAAAAGAAAAATTACGACATGGAAATACTGGGTACAGAAGAGTATCCCATAACCTCCAATAAGCTGAATGTCAATATCACCGACGACAGCCGCAAACCAATCACCCTGCAGATAAAAAATACAGGCAACCAGACACTGTTTCTCTCCAGCAGAATCGGCACCTCAGACTATGACGTAACATTGGAATCATGCCCGGAAGGCGGTCTGGAGCAGGACCACACCCTTTCTCTGACCCTCACGCCAAGGGCTTTGAACAAAGGCACATACCAGGGTTATGTCTGGATCTACGGCTCAGATACCAGCGGCGGATCCGTAAGGAAAACCCTCACGCTCATCATCAAAACAAACGTCACGACGGACAACGCGGTAACGGTTATCCCGGGTTCCCTGACGAAGCTCTACGGCGAAACGAAAAACGCCGGCGACGTGACCGTAACGCTCAACCCGGAAAACGTCAATTTTAATGATCTGGGCGTAACCCTGCGAAGCAGCGGATTTTCCGCCGCCGCCGATGTCGGTACTTACGACTATACCTTAAGCGGCGGCTCAGACAAATACGATGTGACACTGGATCAGACCAACAAGGTCACAGTCGCCAAAGTCACTCCTCATAACAATGGGGTGAACGCCACTGACGTACATGAAGGCAGTACTCTGGCCGATTCCAGTCTGTCCGGCGTCTTCACCAATCCCTACACCAATGCTTCTGTCACCGGTGAACTGACATGGGAAGAAGCTTCGGATACCGTCCTGAGCGGGAGCGGATCCCATAAATGGAAATTCACACCTACCGGACGGGATGCAAAAAACTATGAGTCAGCAACAGGCGAAGCCAACGTGCAGGTGAGCCCAAGAACGACCGTAACTCTCTCTGTAACCAGCCAGACAGAATTTGTATATGACGGTGCTTCCCACCAGCTGACCTTCCGCGGGGTATCTGAGGACGGCACTGCAGTCGCGGCTCCCATAACGGTTCAGTATCAGGTAAACGATGAATGGACCACCGAGCCTCCGGTTCTTCCGGGAACCTATGCAGCGAAAGCCTCCATCGACGCATCAGGGAAATTTGCGGCAGCCGTATGCAATTCGAGCCTGACCATCACCCGGCGAACCATCGGCGTCAATTATTATGTCCTTGGCAAAACATACGACGGTACCACAGAAGCTGCCCCTGAGAAAATCAATGTGTCCATTTTCAACAAAGTGAGCGGCGAGGATGTGGGCGTCACTGCCACAGCCGCCTATGACAGCAAGGACGCAGGCAGCCGGAACGTAGCCATCACCCTGGGAGACCTGACCGGCAAAGACGCCGATCATTATCAGCTGCCCGACAAGCGTATCTACCATACGACGGCAGTCATCTCCCCGATAGTAATTCAGCTGGAATCCTCGGATTTTACCAAAGAATACGGCGCCGTAAAGACTCTGACCTCTTCAGACTTTAAAGCAGAAGGTCTGCTGGACGGTGAAACAGCTCCGCTGGAATTCAGCTGCAGCGGCACTGAATCTGAAGCAGCTGTCGGAAGCTATCCTGTCAGCGCCACGCTTCGCCGGGGCAGCAATTACACCTTTGACGCCGGCAAACCCGGCACGCAGACCATTCAGGCCGGTACACTGACTGTCACCAAAGCCGCGCCCGTACCGTCGATGAGCGGCATCCACGCCGGTCAGGGACAAAAAGGCGGAGAGCTGAAAAACGTAACGCTCAGCGGACTGTTTGTCAATCCTCATAATGCCGCTCTGGATGTTCCCGGCACTCTGACATGGAGCCATCCGGAAACGCTTCCGCTCAATGCGGATACTTATGAGGCAGAATGGACCTTTACCCCGTCAGATACCCGGAATTACAGCAGCCCCGTCACGGGAACGGCAACCGTTGCCCTGGAGGATCTGCCGCCCTTTAATGTAACCGTAAACAGCAAAGCTGTCACCTATAACGGCCAGCCCCAGGAAATCGTGCCGGAAATGAGCGACGCCGATAAAGAAAAGGCCGATATTGTAGTAGAATACAGACTCCGCAAGGACATCGCCATGATAACCGTACTGGCAGATACTGACGCTCACGATGATTATGTCACACAGCCGCCCACGGACGCAGGATTCTATGATGTACACGTGCATGTGTATGTAAAGGAAGCATTCAGAAATCAGTATGCGGATAACCTGGAACAAGCTACCCTTGATATTGCCCCTGCCACGCCGGCAGCGGAGAAACAGACTGTCGCAGCAGCTCAGAATACTCTTCTGATAGGCAGCCTTGGCGGACTGGTGAAGATGCCCGCCGATATCAACGGCCAGGCGCTGGAGGGCCAGCTGATCTGGGATGCCGAAGGTGCTCCCGTGACAGCAGAGGGCGATTATCCGTGGACCTTCTTCCCGGACAACGCCAACTACAGTCAGGTACGCGGCAGTACCCACATTACTCTGGCAGAGGATAATCGTATCATAAACGCCATAGTCTACAATCTGCCCAATGACCTTAATTACAGCGATTATGCAGTAGTGGACATTGAAAGCAGCGGTCTGAAGGCGGGAGATACCGTAACATTTTATAAGAGCGCAGACTGCGACAACCCGGAAAGCGATTCCGTGACTGTCACAGAGAACACAGGAACTCTGCGCGTCGCACTGGACGGAGACGCTCTGGCCGACAACGACGGCGTCATTTTTGCCCGTATTACCAGCAGTACAACCCATCAGGCCCATGAAATCCGGTATCTGCCGGAGCTTGGTTTTACTGTTCCCGATTCCGTCGCCACTCTCACAGGCGAAAGCGTGGAACTGCCTGTTGCTCTGACGGATGCTTCATATCTTGCTGCCGGTATCTCCATCACCGTCAATGAAGGCGATGTAGTCACCGTGGAAAACGGCACAACGCAAACAGCGCTCATCAAAGGAGTACGCGCCGGCAGCACAACTGTCCAGGTTATGGTAACCTTCCAGCATCCCGATCAGCGTTACGCTCCGGGTGAGACCATTACCATCACCAAAACCGTACGGGCGCTTGTGGAGGAATCTACGGGCAGCCTGATCATCACCAAGACTGTTGTCCTCAACGGCGAAACGGAGGATCCGGACAAAGCGTTCACCTTCTCCGTCAAACTCACGAAATCGGACGGAACACCTTTGGAGGGTGAGACTGTTTACAGTGATATCACATTTACAGACGGTTCCGCTTCGATAGAACTCAAAGACGGTCAGACCAGAACCATTTCGGGTATTCCCGGCGGGATGAATTATACTGTCACGGAGAACACATACGAAGAGTATATCACGACACAGGAAGGCGGTTCGGGAACCATTATACCGGGAAGTCTCTCCACAGCGGCGTTCACCAATACGAAGAAAACTTCGGCGAAGCCGAGTCCTGCTCCCGATATCAGCGTGTCTCCAAGCCCTGAGCCCAGTACGGTACCGGAACCAAGTGGTTCTCCGGAAGTCAGTACGACTCCGGAGCCGGAACCTAGCGGTTCTCCGGAAGTGACTGTGACTCCGGAGCCGGAACCTAGCGGTTCTCCGGAAGTCAGCACGACTCCAGTACCAGAACCAAGCGGTTCTCCGGAAATTAGCACGACTCCGGTACCGGAACCGAGCGATTCTCCAGAAGTTACTTTGACACCGGTACCGGAGCCAACCGGTTCTCCAGAAGTCAGCACGACTCCGGAGCCGGAACCTAGCGGTTCTCCGGAAGTCAGCACGACTCCGGAGCCGGAACCTAGCGGTTCTCCGGAAGTCAGCACGACTCCAGTACCGGAACCGAGCGATTCTCCGGAAATTAGCACGACTCCGGTACCGGAACAGGATATTTTGTCAAAAGTAACTCAGACGGAAGGGATCGGCGATATGGAAATACCGGCAGAACTGAAAGATCAGGGATTGAATACTCCGGATGCTATCACCGAGGAACTGAAACAAAGGGTAATTGCCAGCGGACACACGGACACCGAAGAGAACATGGCATTTTATAATGTGGAGATGCAGATCAGCACGGACGGCGGCACAAGCTGGACTCCTGCTACGCCGCAAAACTTCCCTGTTGGAGGACTCACGCTGACTATTCCTTATCCTGAAGGAACCGATGGAAGCTATAGCTTTTTTGTAACTCACATGTTCACTCACACCATGAATGGTTATCAGGCCGGACAGGTGGAGACATGCAGTACCACAAATGTGGATGAAGGCATCCGGTTCACTGTCCATGGGCTTTCTCCTATCGCGATAGCCTGGACGGAAGCAGAACCCTCAGGGATACCGGAACCGACAACGTCACCGGAGCCTACAGAAACACCGGAGGTCACAGTAACTCCGGAACTTTCGGTAACGCCTGAGCCTTCGGCAACTCCGGAGCTTTCAGTAACGCCGGAACCTTCAGAAATACCAGAGCTTTCGGTAACTCCGAAGCCTTCGGTAACTCCAGAGCTTTCGGTAACTCCGGAACCTTCGGTAACTCCAGAGCTTTCGGTAACTCCGGAACTTTCGGTAACTCCTGAGCTTTCAGTAACACCGGAACCTTCGGTAACTCCTGAGCTTTCAGTAACTCCGGAGCCCTCGGTAACGCCAGACACAACGCCAAGTATAACACCTGAATTGACACCAAGTGTAACACCCGAAACTGTACCAAGTACTACGCCCGAAGCCACACCAAGTGCAGTGCCTACAGTGACTCCGGAACAAACACCAGGCATAAGTCCAGTAGAAACACCTACTGTCATACCGACAAGCAGACCGCAGACAACACCCAGCATCTCACCGGCAGCCCAGCAAACGGGGGTACCGAAAACAGCCGATAACACCCAAGTTGGATTATGGATCGCTCTGCTGTTGCTGGCGGGATGTGAAGTCTTCCTGATGGTATTTGAACGGCGCAGAAACAGATAAGTTAGAAATATGCCGGAATGATCTGATTTCGGTTGCGGAACAAAATCACAGGAAGCGGATAGGGGGACTTACAATCCCCCTCTGTACCGTGCAGCGTACCATTCATTACTTCGCACTTCAATATTTTGCGCATATTTTTAAATAGTGGACTGACCATGGATGAATACCAGGTCTGTCCACTATTTTTTGTCTTGGTAAGCATAGAATGAAGGATCCCGGGATACCTTCTCCCTTACTGGATTACTTCTATTGATTTCCTTCAGTTACCAGCTAATTCGACGTTGCAATTTTCCTATTTCCAATAGACAGAATAAAAATTTCATCACATAATACCTGCATTAAGAAAGTTCAAGTATCTTTTTTCCTCTATAGAAAAAGGGAACAGCATCACTGCCATTCCCTCTTTCCTTATGTGTCAGAATTTCTGTATTCCATTATGTTATGACTGATTCAATTATAATGTTTCGCAACATTCAATTCCAACAATTGTGTTTTTTAACTTACTTACCAGTACGTTACTTATTTTGCTGCGGAGAAGGGACCGTATACGTTCACATTCTCTACAGTGCGGTATGCACGTACTCTGTAAGTAGCGCCGCTGACAGCTTTCTTGTCTGTCCAGGTAACCTTGGAACCGGACTTCACGGTGCCGACTCTGGTCCAGCCGCCGGTGGTCTTACGCTGAATGATGTAGCCGTTTGCGCCTGCAACCTTGTTCCAGGTAACGGTAGCCTTGCTGCCGGAGAA
>CANQUG010000033.1 GCA_947626985.1 uncultured Lachnospiraceae bacterium
TGCCGGAAGACTGAAAAAACTGCAGAAGGCGTAACACCCCGGGGCGCCCATGGGCGCCCCCGTATCATGTCTGCCGGTAAAAAAGATTTATGAAAGGGTATGCTCTGCGGCATGCGCGGGAATGACTGTTTGCCGGTATGAGAATTTGGGAAAGAGTATGCTCTGCGATATGTGCAGGGATTTTCGTCTGCCGGTAAAAAGCATTTGTGGCAGAGTATAATCTTGGGCATGCGCAGGATTTTCATCTGCCGGCGAAAGGATTTTGTAAAAGGAGAATCAAATCATGAGAGAAAAACTGACACAAGGTGATGTGGAAAAAATTCAGCAGGAGATCGAGCACCGCAAGCTGGTCATCCGCAAGGAGGCCATCGAGGCGGTGAAGGAGGCAAGGGCCCAGGGAGATTTAAGCGAGAATTTTGAATATTACGCGGCCAAGCGGCATAAAAATCAGAATGAGAGCCGCATTCGCTATCTGGAGAAAATGCTGAAGACGGCAGACATTGTGGAGGATTTCTCCAAAGCCGACGAGGTGGGGATGAACGACATCGTGGAAGTGGAATTCGAGGAGGACGGGGAGATCGAGAAGTATAAGCTGGTGACCTCCATCCGGGGCAACTCCCTGGAAAACCGGGTGAGCATCGAATCCCCCATCGGAAAGGCCCTTCTCGGGCACAAGGCCGGCGACCGTGTCCAGGTTCAGGTGAACGACAGCTACAGTTATTTTCTGCTTATCCGTTCCATCGACAAAAGCGGCGGTGAGGAGGAGGAGATCAGAGGCTTCTGAGCTGCCTTATTTCAGAAACATATCTGTTTTTCGACTGTGTGTCCTGGAACAGGGACCATTGAAAGGAAGACTCTCCGGTCATGCTCATCAGGAACCGGAGAGTTTTTTCAAAAAAGTATCGTTGGCCGCGGTGTGGATTTAAATCCATTGATTATTTGTGACAGACCAATACCCGGTAAATGTGCTGCCTTCCAATGACGCTGCCAAAGGCTGTTCAAGGAAAATCTTTATAGTTTTCAGCACCGTGCTGAAAGTTTCGGTTTTGATGTTGATTTTGCGGACAAAAGCCTTCCATTTCTTCTGCATTTCTGTGTCATTATCAAAGTCCATAACCTGTTCAAAATGCTCCAGTGTAAAAGCATGTCCACGGTTGTCAAAGGTTTTACGCAGCGCTTCGGTAAGCGTTTTTCCTGTTTGGGGACAATGACGTCACCCACGCCGAAATCAATTCCAAAAGGTGTCCTTGTGTTTTTGATGTGAGCGACAATAGACGCACTGATTCCGGCGTACTTTTTTGCCGCCGCAATGGGAGTCACATCCTTGATTTCAAAGGAAATGAAATTATTGCCGGTTTCAGCTGCCATAATTTCTTCAAGCAGCGCTTTGAGCTGTACGGGTGTGTTGGGCATTTTTCTCAGCAGGAAATCGACATCAACGGTAACACGGCTGTCGAAGTTCGTGAGAGAGTAGATGAATAATCCGCCTTTCAGAACAAGATTTTCTACATATCTGGATTTCTCTAAGCGGCGCAGGAATTCCTCCTGACAAAAGAGCTGCAGGCAGAGCTGGTAGCTTCTGCCGCTTTCCTTCGCCTTATTTTTCAGTCTTGCCAGCACAGACGCAGCAACGTCAGCCATTCAGCAGCACCTCCATTACATTCATCATTTTTGCATACAGTTTCATCTTTTTTGCGTACCAGGACAAATTGGCGAGATTTTTTCGTTCATCTGCGATATAAGCGTTTAGTGCTTTACTGAATGTCTCTCTGTCAAGTTTTGTTCGATATTTAAAGCAGTCACAGATCGTGCGCTCCCGATCATACACAGCGAGTTCCACGCCATTGAAGTTTTCAACGGATTTTCCGATTAGAAAATACTCTTTTTGAATGTAGTAGGCCTTGACTGGGAATTCCTCAATTCTGCTGACTGCCCGGGACGCCGTTCTCGGTATGGCGACAGACCAGGCGCGGGGCGCAAAATCACTGTATCCATAATGGAACAGGGCGGATTCTACGCAAACGATTCCCTGCGGCAGCAGTTTATGGAGCAACTGCTCCTCCGTGATCTGGTCACTGCCCGGGAGTTCGTAAACCCCACGCCGAATTCGCTCGATGAAGCCTTCTTTACACAGAGCTGCAACATTATAATTCTTCAAACCTGCTGCAGCAAAGTCTGCTGTTTTGGCAATTCCGCCATTATCTTTAATCACTTTTTGTACTAATCCCTTTTGATTCAAATAAGTACCTGCTTTCTGCATGCTGTTCTGCATTCCTGTACGCATTTATTATAGCGAAAAAAAGTCTATTCTGCAATAATTAAACGCAAACAGTTTTTGATTTTTGCATGCAGTTAATTGAGCCTATTCAATTTTTCCAAAAGAAGAAAAAACTTTTGCTTTGGAAGAGTAGTTTTTTCAACTTTTTTGAAATTCTATCTTGATGGAATCGTCCTGAAGGCACGGTCTTGGTGAAGGGCAGGAGGAATAGTAATTGAATTTGCATAATTTTTATATTTCTCATACTGAGACAGACTAAAAGACTCTTATAATCTGATATTTCTGACAAAAACAATAGTATAAGTACTTTGTTTTTGTTATAATGAAATTATTTACTAAAATCATCAACAAAAAGGAAGATTATACCAATGAAAAACATAGCAGAAATTTTTGATGCGGCCGCAAGGTCTGGGTATGTTTCTTCTTCTTGAAGATGCGGACAGAATGTCACAGCACGAGGCATGGTTTTTTATCAGCAAGCGGCCTGAAAACCTGGAAAATTCGTTTTTAGATGCCAGAAGCAGCTTAATTTCCGGCAATCCACCGGTTTTCAGCGTACGAAGTATGAATTAATTTATGATGTATCAGGAGAAAGTAAGATGTATCATGTTGGGATATGTGATGATGAATACAACATATGCGCTGAATTGGAGAACTATATAGAAAAATATTTCAAAGCGCATTTTCTTAAAGGAATAATAGATGTATTCTTCGATGGAAAAGCTATGTCTGATTATCTGCGCCAAAATAATACGATCAATTTGCTTTTTTTAGATATTGAATTACCTGAAAACAATGGGATTGAAATAGGAAGGCTTTTACGAGAAGAATTAGAAAATGAATCGACAGAAATTATTTATGTATCTTCTAAGACAAATTATGCGATGGAACTTTTTCAATGCAGACCTTTAGATTTTCTTGTAAAACCGATTACTTATGCAATGGTAGAGAAAATCATGGACATAGTATTAAAAAGAGATTTTATACGTCAAAAAAAGGTGTCATTTCAGATTGGTAAGGAAAACCAGACCTTTTTCGTAAAAGATATTCTATATTTCCGAAGTGATAATAAGACAATTTATATGGAAATGACATCAGGGGAAGTATACAATTTCAGAGCAAAACTGGATGATATAGAAACGAAGATTTCAGAAGATCTATTTTTGAGGATACATAAGTCTTATTTAATAAACCATGCTTATGTACAATGTTATGGGGCAGACTGGATTCAAATGATTAATGGGCATAGAATAAGTATATCAAAATCTTATAGGATCAGTGTAAGACAAAGGCTCATGCAGATAGAACTGGGATAAAAAATGATAAACGGAGAAAAGATAAATGCAGGTAGTACTGGGGATATTAGCGAATATTTTAAGAATATATACTATTTATCGCTTTATGGAATTATTAACTGCTTCGAAAGTAAATTCATGGAAAATAAAATTGTTAGTATATTCTGTTTTTGTATTATTGACAAGTGGAGCCTACTATCTTTTTCATAATCAAACAATTACTCTTATAGCAAATTTGCTTGGGCTGACTTTAGTTACCTCAATATATGCAGAGGATTTGAAGAAAAAGATGATTTTTGCCATGGGGATTTATGCAATTAATGTAGTAGTTGAAAGTCTGTTTTTTTCTGTGACAGGATTATACGAAGAATATGATGAATGGACTCGTTCTATAAGGGAATGTGTGATTAGTCTGGGTATATATTTCAGTGTATTTCTTTTGGAACGTACCAGCTTAAAAAAGAAACGACAATCAGATATAAAAACTTCGGTTTGGTTTATGATGTTATGTGTGCCGGTTTTCAGCATAGTCGAGATATTCTATATGTGGCAGGCAAATTATAATAATAAGCACTATATAAGTATAGAAATTACAGGTATTCTTATTATCAATATTGCAGTGTTTTATTTATATGATGCACTGCAGGATTATTATAAACAAAGAACAGAAAAAGAAGAGTTTCGTATCGCAATGGAAAGTTATCGTAATCAGATTGATATTATGAAAGAATCCTGGGAGAAAATCAGGAGTCTGCGTCATGACTTAAAACTTCATGTATCTGAATTAAAGTATTTAACGACTCATCAGGATAAGAATAGAGTAATAACATACCTGAATGAAATGGAAAAGCAGATGACTAATGAAGATGAATATGTATCTTCAGGTATACAGGAAATTGATAGTACTTTGAATTATTTATTACAGTATGCGAGAAAAACTCTTGACGAAGTGAACATAAAAGTTGTTTTACCGGAAGAATTGGAGGTACATGGATTTACATTAAATGTTATATTAGGGAATCTGTTAAGTAACGCGATCCGAGCGGCACAGCAATCGCAATGCAAATATTTGAGCATAACTTTACATGAGAAACAGGGAATACTGTACATAAAGATTGAGAATAGTTACTCTGGTATTATGCACATTGAAGATAAAAAACTATTATCAACTAAGCCAAATTCAGAGCTGCACGGTATCGGTTTGAAAACTGTTGAGAAGATTATTAAGGATCAGGGTGGAGATATGGAAATAAATTGGGATGAAGAGAATTTTTGTGTAAAGGTCATGTTATTTATGAAATAAGGTCCGTTTTCGCCATTTTATCAGCTATTTTCGCCAAAACAATAATCTGTACAGAAAAATATGATAAAGTATCAATATAGTTGGGGTGCTGTTCAACACCCCTTTTTATATATGTGAGGTGTGATTTTGATGAGATGGGAAAAGGTACCAGGGAAATATTTGGTGATGGGAATAATACTGATAATTTCCGGATGTGAGAAAAGACCGGAAGTATCAATAAGAGATGAAATTTCATTTGCAGATTCAGTCGTTCGTGATCGGGAGTACGAATCTGAAATGATGGGCAGTGATGAACAGGAAAATATAGCAGCCAGTATTGAAACTGAAATAGTATCAGAAATTTCAACGATGAAAATTGAAGCGCAGATAGATAATTTTCCATCTGAATGTGAAGCATTTACAGGGATTATTGAGTACAAAACAATAAATATTGACAATGTGTACAGGATTCTTTTCGGCGATACATATAATAATCAAATAAATGATATAAGTGAAAAGGATAGTTCGGATTACGAGAAGGGAGAGAATGCAGAGACGGTTGAGTCTCATTTTTCGTCAGATGTTGAGCAGGTCGGAACATGGACTCTGATGGACAAGAATAACTGGAAAGAAATAGCGGAATTGTCCATTGATAAAAATGGAACTCTGGCATATATTAATCTGGAATTAAATGAGAAATATCCCAACAATACATCAATTAGTGTGGAACCATTAGGGGAAACGGACGCACCTGATACAGTGTTAACCCGAAAAGAGGCAACCAATAAGTTGCTTGATATTATAAAAAAGATGGAAGGTCCGGAGATAGAAGTTATAAATTGCCTGGCGTATCAGGATGCAAATGGGAAAGGATATTATCAGCTGAGTTTTGTGCCGATGTTCCAGGGAATTGCCTTGACAAATGATTTACCTGCGTTCAGTAATAATAGTATATCGACAATTTTCGGGAGAGCGATCATTACAGAAGACGGGCTAATGGAACTTATTGGGAATTTTATGATTGAATATAGAGGTGTAAAGAGCGCAGGAAAAATCCTCACGGATGATGAGATAGTTGAAGCATTGACTGCTTATATAAATAATGGGAGAATTATTACAACGCCTGAAGTACCGGTATATCAAATTAAGTTTGAATACTTGACAAAGTTTATTGAGGGAGAAATAAATGTTATTCCTGTTTGGCATTTATATTTTGATGAAGAAAAGACTGGAAATGTAGATATAACTGAATTTTTAGCAGGAGGAATAGGAATAGCCGCGAACGATGGAGAATTGGAATTTGCTTACTGATTTTTGGAGGAAGGATAATGAAAAAAATATTTGTCCTGGATATAAAGCGGGGAATCATCAATTTGGGTTGGCTTATGTCTGCATTTCTTGTGATGATTATATTGTATCGTCCATTGAGAGGCTGCTTTAGTAATATTGGTCTGATGCATGTACTGGAATGGGTGACGTTACCCATGGCGTTATCCGGATTTTCTGTATTTGCTGCAGTTTTTCCTGTTATGGGTTATTCGAATTCTTTTTATTATGATTTTACTACAGGATATCTTCGTTTCATATTGTCAAGAATGTCCTGGAAGAAGTATGGAGTTATGCGAATCATTTCCGTGGGGATTTCAGGAGGAACGATTTTGGCTGTTCCGTTCAGTGCTGTTTTTGTGATTTGTTATATGGTTGGTGATAAGGGGAGTTTGGCAGGACGATTATATGAGGGAACCCGGGTAGGAATATTTATAGAACAATATGGAATTATTGCAGCACTAACAGCAAAAGTGATATTAGGATTTTTGTTTGGTGCCTTATGGGCGCTGACAGGGTACTGTGTTTCCTGTTTCATTTTAAACAAATACGCAGCACTATTATGTCCTTTTGTGCTCTATCAATTTATGTGGATTCTGTTATTTAAATTGCCTCTGTTCAATCCGATTTTCCTGATGCGGGGAGACGATTTGGATTCGTATTTCCTGTCTGGAATGATGCTGATCATTTATATCATATTAACTTGTATAATAATAATGTATATGCTTAAGAGGAGAGTACAAAATGTCTAAAACTTACACTTTGTTAAAAGTTATCTGGGATAGTTTGAAGACGGATATAAGCTCAATAAAGTTGTGGATCGGTGTTTTGACAGGAATAGTGCTGACATTGCAATATACGTCACAGTTTCTTTGGTTTTCAATGAAGATAGGTCAGCCGGTTAATGTGTTGGAACCATTTTTCTATATATGTAATAATTTCAAAACAAGTATGTTTATATTTCCCGGATTGCTTCTTGTTTTATCGGACGCGCCATTTGCTAAATCTCGGACATTACAAGTTATATGCAGAATAACCAGAAGGATGTGGAATGTTAGTGTAGCTGCTCATATTGTTTTGCTGGCTCTGTTTTATTATGGGATTTTACTGTTATTCAGTATAGGTATAGCGTCTTTGAACGGTTATATAGGGACGGCATGGAGTATTCCTATGGTTGAAATAGCTGCGGGAAATCAACTGGCGATGGTAAAATATAATTTATCTTTTGAAAACTATGGATATATTGCTGAAAACAGTATTGCTGCAGCAATCATGAAATCGTTTTGCGGCGTAACACTATATGGCATAACGGAAGGTCTTTTTTTATACACTTTTAACATGAATGTGAAATGGGAAGCAGGTACAGTTCTGGCAATTATTATCCATTTTTCCAGTTATATAACATTCGTTGAAAAAATGGAGAAATACTCCCTTTTAGCATACTCTATGGCAATTGGAGAAAAAACATATGCGATTTTTTTACTAATTGCAATTGTTGTATATAAGATTGCGGATATAAAATGTAAATATATAGATATACAATGTATTGGGGAAGGATAATAAAAATGATTGATATAAAGGGCAGAATAAAGATCACATGTGCTTTAAGTTTATTTTTAGGAATATATCAGCATAAAATGTTTGCCCCTGACAGTATATTGTTGTCATTGATCGGAGGGATTGAAATTGGAAAGAAAAATGATACGGTACCATATATTGAAATGGCAGAATGGATGTTTATAATAAGTTTTTTTGTTCTGCTATCTGTAATGCAATTAAGAGAAAAAAACAGACTTTATATTTATGAAGTCATAAGATGTAGAACGTATCGCTGCTGGTGCTGGAAATTATATAAAACTGCATTCCTATATACTATATATAATATTTTGATATGTATTGTTGTTTGGTATTTCATGGACGTCATAATAAATAGAAAAGTTTCAATTCCTATGTCAGCTATTGTATTATTTATGCTCCATCTTTTGTGCTGTACGGCAATTATATGTCAGGTGGAAAGACTGTCTGTCAGAAATGAATTAATTTATTTACCGCTTATTGCAGAGGGCGGGTCAATATTGTCAGCATGTAAATGTAACACAGAACAAATCTGGTTTTGGGGTACCTGGGGAATGTATAATCGGAGTAATTGTGTGAATCAGCATATGGGCTTTCCGATTAACCTGATTGTTTTTTTGGAATTGGCTATTATCGTAATAAGTTTCCTGTTGAGCAGTAAAGGAGCAAATTATAATGAAATCATACATAAGGATTATTGATGTATCAAAAAGATTTAAAAATGATCTGGTATTAGATCATATTTCTCTGGATATGGAACAGGGAAAGATATATGGATTTGCAGGACGGAATGGTTCTGGTAAAACGGTACTTTTTAAATTAATATCAGGTCTTTTAAAACCAGATAGCGGAGAAATAATTGTTGCGGGAAAGAAATTGGGAAAAGATATGGATTTTCCGGAAAATATGGGAATTATGATAGAAACGCCAGGTTTCCTGAATCAATACAGCGCGTATAAAAATCTGGAGTATCTGGCGAAGATTCGAAATAAAATTTCTACTGATGATGTAAAAAAAGCTATAGAGATGGTAGGGTTAGACGCTAATGACAAGAAAAGGGTTGGAAAATATTCTTTGGGAATGAGACAAAGACTGGGCATTGCTCAGGCTATAATGGAGAATCCCCATTTATTGATTCTCGATGAGCCGATGAACAGTTTAGATACGGAAGGGATTAGGTTAGTAAGAGGTATATTGGAAAAGACACGTGAATATGGAGCGACTGTGTTAATATCCAGTCATTATAAGGATGATATCGATGTTTTATGTGATTCTGTATATGAGGTGGAGAAGGGACTTTTGATAAAAGTCAGATAAAAATGTAAGGCCTGAATTTTGGTCCTCAGATTACTGCCGCGCCGCTGATGCTGTTGTCATGCTTTATGCCGGGGCGTCATTACTGTAATTTTACATAGATTTAACATTGCTCTGTCCAAAGTTTTACAATCCTTTCTTATAATCGAGCCAGTTTCAGCGACAAAGATGTTCTGCAGGAATAAAACCGGAAGGAGAAGGAAATGGACATATTTGGCATATTTACCCTGTTTGGCGGTCTGGCAATGTTTCTCTATGGGATGCAGGTGATGGGCGAGGGCCTGGAGAAGACTGCGGGAGGAAAACTGGAGAGCATTCTGGGCAGTCTCACTTCCAGTCCGCTGCGGGCTGTCTTCCTGGGTGCAGGCGTTACGGCCGTGATTCAGTCCTCATCCGCCACCACAGTGATGGTGGTGGGCCTGGTAAATTCCGGGATCATGAAGCTGTCCCAGGCGGTGGGAGTGATCATGGGGGCGAATATCGGAACCACGGTTACCTCCTGGCTTCTGAGTCTCTCCGGAATCCAGAGCGGGAATTTCTTCCTCCGTCTTTTAAAGCCGGCATCCTTTTCTCCGGTTCTGGCTGTAGCCGGGATCGCGCTTCTCATGTTTCAGAAGAATGAAAAAAAGAAGGACGCGGGGAACATTCTGATGGGCTTTGCCATCCTGATGTTCGGAATGCAGACCATGAGCGGCGCGGTGGAGCCTCTGGCGGATGTGCCTCAGTTTACCGGCATTCTTCTGAAATTTTCCAATCCCCTTCTGGGGGTTCTGGCAGGTCTGGTGCTGACCGCCGTGATCCAGTCCTCCTCCGCATCTGTGGGAATCCTGCAGGCGCTGTGCGTGACGGGAGCGGTGAGATACAGCGCGGCGCTGCCCATTATCATGGGTCAGAATATCGGAACCTGTGTGACGGCTCTCCTGTCGGCAGTGGGAGCGAATAAAAATGCCAGAAGAGCGGCTATGGTGCATCTCTATTTTAACCTGATCGGGACAACGGTTTTCATGGGAGCGTTTTATGCTCTTCACGGGCTGTTCCCCTTCGGGTTTATGGAGCAGGCGGTGAATCCGGCGCAGATTGCGGTGATCCACAGCGCCTTCAATATCTTTACAACACTTTTACTCCTTCCTTTTTCCCGGTGGCTGGAGAAACTGGCATATATCACCATTCCTGACAGCGCGGGAAACAGAAACAGGAACGAAGCCGGCGGGTCTTTGAAGTTTTTTGTAAGGAGGCTTGTTCAATCAGAGAAAAATGGCTATACTGAAAGATAAACTGGAGTATGAAAAAGGAGCGGAGGAAATGATTTACTGTGTGGAGGATGAGAGGAATATTCGGGAGCTTCTGGTTTATACCCTGGAAACCACAGGCTTTTCCGCAAAAGGGCTCTCCGACGGGCAGGAGCTTATGGCAGCTCTGAAGGAGGAGCGGCCGGAGCTGATTCTTCTGGATATCATGCTTCCGGGGGAGGACGGCTATTCCATTCTGGAGAAGCTGAAGGCGGCTTCCTCCACCAGGAGTATCCCGGTGATCATGGTGACCGCCAAGGAGGCGGAATTTGAGAAGGTCCGGGCGCTGGAAGGGGGAGCGGACGATTATGTGACCAAGCCCTTCGGCATGATGGAGTTTGTGGCCAGGGTCAAAGCGGTGCTCCGGAGATGCGGACACACAGGGGAGGAGAAGGAGATGACCTGCGGGGAACTGTGCATTTCCGTGGGCAGACGTGAGGTACGTTACGGGGATACGAAGATCGATCTCACCCGAAAGGAATTTGAGCTGCTTCAGTACCTCATGGAAAATAAGGGACTGGTAATGACCCGGGATCAGATTCTCTGCCATGTGTGGGGCTATGATTTTGACGGAGAAACCCGAACGGTGGATGTGCACGTCCGGACGCTTCGCCAGAAGCTGGGAGAAGCAGGGAATCTGGTGGAAACGGTGCGGGGCGTGGGCTACCGCATTGCATAGCGGCGCGGAGATGGACTGCCGGGCCGCGGCGGCAGGCTCTATCGGGGGGAAGCGGCAGGAGGACGGAAATGAAACAGCGGATTCTGAGTCACGGGAGTTTTCTGGTGATTTTGTCAGTGCTTCTGACATTTACAGCCGCCAGCGTGGTGATGTATGGAAAATTCAATACTTACATGAAGGAAAATGTGCGCAATGAGGCGGAGTACATTCAGGCGGGACTTCATCAGTCGCCGGAGAGCTATCTCAGCGAAATTTCGGAGACTCTCACTTCCAGCAGGATCACGCTCCTGGACAAGGACGGGAACGTACTGTTTGACTCCAAAAAGGATCCGGAGGAACTGCAAAACCACAGTGACCGGCCGGAGGTGGTTCAGGCAATGACCGAAGGCTACGGAGAGTCCGTGAGGTTTTCGGAAACCCTTTCCAGGCAGACCTTCTATTGTGCCCTGCGTCTGGAGGACGGAAACGTGATCAGAGTCGCCCGGACGACAGACAGTGTTCTCTTCACCCTGTTCTCCAGCTTTACCCTTCTGGGTATCCTGATGATCGGAATTCTGCTTCTGGAGTTTTTCCTGGTCCAGAAACAGACCAATGATCTTATCGCGCCCATCAATCAGCTGGATCTGGAGCATCCTCTGCAGAATATCTGCTACGAAGAACTGCGCCCGCTGCTGGTGCGGGTGGATCAGCAGAATAAGCAGATCGCCCGTCAGGTGGCGGAGCTGAAGGAAGCGGAGGCCATGCGCCGGGAGTTTTCGGCAAATGTCTCCCACGAACTGAAAACGCCTCTCATGTCCATCTCCGGCTACGCAGAGCTGATGATGAAGGGGATGGTGTCCCAGGAGAATGTGCCGGAATTTTCCGGGAGAATCTATTCCGAGGCCAGCAGGCTCACCTGCCTGGTGTCTGACATTATTCAGCTTTCCAGACTGGACGGAAAGGACATCGATATGCCCTTCGAGACGGTGGACTGCTATGAGATGGCGGAGGACGTCGTCCGGCATCTGAAATCCGCAGCCGAGAAAAAGAACCTGAAGCTGAGTCTCACCGGGGAAAAGCTGACGGTGAACGGCGTTCGTCAGGTATTGTACGAAATGTTCTATAACCTTGCCGACAACGCGGTGAAATATACCGGGGAGGGCGGTCAGGTGAAGATCTCCGTGGAAGCAAGGAACGGTCATCCCTGCTATAAAGTGCAGGATAACGGAATCGGAATTCCGAAGGCGGAGCAGGAGCGGATCTTTGAGCGCTTTTACAGAGTGGACAAAAGCCATTCCCGCCAGACCGGAGGAACAGGGCTGGGACTGTCCATCGTGAAGCACGGAGCGGCCCTTCACCATGCGGAAATCCGTGTGGACAGCGAACCCGGCAGAGGCACCGCGATGGAACTTATATTTTAAAGAATTGACAGGCATATACCTGACAAACATGCATGGGGGCGCACCGGACTCTTTTTCAGTCCGGCGCGCCCTCAATTCATGTCCTCCGGTACTTTTTCCACCCGCCCGAAACCAGCGAAAAGTGCCCCCATTTACTATAAAATTCAAAAAAGATAGTGCGCAAAGGAGTTCCGCGTGGTATAATATGGACACTTAGCCGGCGCAAGCCGCATGGCGAAGGACAAAAGCCGGGGCAGTTCTCCGGCATAAGCATACGGCCTATGTAAACGCATGATGAAATACAAAAAAAGTGAAATACTATCATACGAAGGAGTAGAGAAACATGCTGGTGGAGATTTTGACAGGGATTCTGGGAGTGGTATTTCTGGTTGGAGCATTTAATCAGTTTCAGTGCCGGGGACCCATATGGAGCGCGGAATACTTTGCCGCCTCCCCGAAAGAGAGAAAAAAACTGTGTACCAGGGAAGGGTATTATTATTCCGCCTCCGCCTGCCTCACCATCGGCCTGAGTCTTGTATTCCTGATGATCTATTCGATTACAGATCTGAAAATTTTTCTGTACATTGTGTTTCTGTTTTCCGCGCTGCTCTTCCTGCTCCTTGTATACGGAGCGGTGCGCGCCGTAAAACAGAGCACGCTGAGAGAAGAGGAAGATAACAGAAGAAGAAGGAGACGCAGCTGAAATGGGAATTGTACAGGTAAGGGAATACTTTCGGAAATATGGAATGGAGCAGAGGATTCTGGAATTTTCAGAATCCTCTGCAACTGTTGAACTGGCAGCCCATGCGGTGGGCTGTGAGCCCGCCCGCATCGCCAAGAGCCTGTCCTTTAAGGTGAACGACCGTCCGGTTCTCGTAGTAACCGCCGGGGACGCCCGCATAGACAATGGCAAATATAAAGCTTTCTTCCACACCAAGGCGAAAATGCTCACCAGGGAGGAAGCGGAGGAGATGATCGGCCACAGCGTAGGAGGCGTCTGCCCCTTCGCCGTGAAGGAAGGAGTCACCGTATATCTGGACGTCTCCCTGAAGCGTTTTAAGACCGTGTTTCCCGCGGCAGGCAGCAGCAACAGCGCCATAGAGCTGACTCTGGAGGAGCTGGAAAAATACGCGGCCAGCGCCGGCTGGGTGGATGTATGTAAATCGTGAAAGATTCTGTGGACGCCGGCGGGGCGCTCTGCCGCCTTCGTCGGAGACTGAGAGAGAAAGACTTCTGAGAGAGAAAGACTTCATATCGCTCTGTACCAGGAGCCGTCCATGGAGCGGAGCGCAAATGAAGCCACGGAGGAAAATAACATGGTGAAATACTGGAAAACCGCCATCCCGGAGCTGACCGGGAAGGAGAAGCGGAACGTGTACGTATACCTGCCGGAGACTTATGAGGAAGACGAGGAAAAGCGATATCCGGTGATGTACATGTTTGACGGACACAACGTATTTTTTGATTCCCACGCCACTTACGGC
Source organism: uncultured Lachnospiraceae bacterium (assembly GCA_947626985.1). GTDB lineage: Bacteria > Bacillota > Clostridia > Lachnospirales > Lachnospiraceae > Blautia_A. Next base: position 13,902 of record CANQUG010000033.1, read on the forward strand.
AAGAGCTGGGGAATGAAGGAATACATGGACAGCACGGAAACGGAGATGATCATTGTGGCGGCGGAGTGCAATCACAGCCCGGACAATGGCCGTCTCAGCGAGTATTCGCCCTACAGCTTTACAGACCCTGAATTCGGAACAGTGACCGGCAGGGGAAAGATCACCATGGAGTGGATGGTAAACACTCTGAAAAAAGACATCGATGAACGGTTCCGTACCCTTCCGGGACGGGCTGGCACTTACATAGCGGGCAGCTCCATGGGCGGACTCATGAGCCTGTACGCTGTGCTGGAATATAATGAGATTTTCCGCGGTGCGGCGGCTCTGTCCCCATCCCTTTGGGCGGTGTCCGGGGAGATGGAAAAGCTGGCCAGGGAGGCGAAGCTGAGTAAGAACACGGTGATCTATATGGATTACGGCTCCAGGGAGCTTCTGGGACAGCGGCACATGGAGCGCTATTTCAGCCGCATGACGCAGATCCTCATAGACCGCCGGGTGAATGTAACCAGCAGGATTGTTCCGGGGGGAAGCCACTGCGAGGCCAGCTGGGAAAGACAGATTCCCTATTTTATGAATACGCTGCTGTATTAACGTAATACTTCACTTGCCGGACAGGGAGCCGAAGAACCGTACAGCGGATGCTGCGCTGTGCTGTTCAGAGAAAGAATACACCCTATCATCCATGTGGAAACAACACAGCGATACCCTGCTTAATTACCACAGCCTGTGATTTTACGGCCGGAGCATTTCCGTCTGGAAACCCGATAATAAAACCAATAAAACGAAATCCGATAAATAAAGCCCGATAATAAAACCAGAAAAAGAAAAACCTGATAAATACAGAAGGAAAAAACCATGGAGATACAATATTACAGAGAATACAGTCCGATCATGGGGAGGGATATGGAATGGAAGTCCTACGGACACGCCGGAAGACCGGTGCTCTACATCCCCTGCCAGGACGGAAGATTTTACGACTTTGAAAACTTTAAGATGATCGACGTGTGGGCGCCCTGGATCGAAGACGGCCAGGTGATGGTCTTCTCCATCGACACCATAGACGGAGAGGCATGGTCCAATCAGGCGGGGCATCCCAGCTGGCGGATCCAGCGCTTTGAGCAGTGGGTGGCCTATATCACCGACGAGATGATCCCCTTTATCCGGTGGATGGTGAACGAGCGGAACGGATGGACGGGAGAGCCGGGCGTGATGGTGTTCGGATGCAGCCTGGGGGCCGGACATGCGGCGAACCTGTTTTTCCGCAGACCGGATCTCTTTGACAGCGTCCTGGCCCTCAGCGGGGTTTACACGGCGGAGTACGGCTTCGGATCCTATATGGACGAGCTGGTCTATATGAATTCTCCGGTGCATTATCTGCCCAACATGGCGCCGGATCATCCCTATATTGAAATGTACAACGAAAGAAAAGCCATTTTCTGCACCGGTCTGGGCCCCTGGGAGCTGCCGGATTACACCCGCCAGCTTCAGTGGATCATGGAGAGTAAAGGAATCCATGCCTGGGTAGACTACTGGGGGACGGACTGCAGCCACGACTGGTACTGGTGGTACCGGCAGGTGGAGTATTTTCTGCCGTTTTTGCTGGAGGACGACTGATCAGGAAATCAGCTGCCGGCTTTGGACCGGCGGATGAAAAATACAAGAAGAGGAAGAGAATTATTATGAAAAACTTTATTTTTATTTCACCGAATTTCCCCGCCAATTACTGGATGTTCTGCCGGGAACTGAAAAAGAACGGCATGAACGTTCTGGGAATCGGGGATCAGCCCTACGACGAGCTGACGCAGGATCTGAAGGACAGCCTGAACGAATACTATAAGGTGAGCAGCCTGGAAAACTGGGACGAGGTGTACCGGGCGGTGGCGTTTCTGACCTTCAAGCACGGGAAAATCGACTGGCTGGAGTCCAATAACGAGTACTGGCTGGAGCGGGACGCCCATCTCCGCACGGAATTTCACATCACCACCGGCTTCCAGGACGAGGATATGCCCAGAGTAAAATATAAGTCCAAAATGAAGGAGTTCTACCGTAAAGCAGGACTTCCGGTGGCGCGCTATCACATGGTGGACACCCTGGAGAAGGCCAGAGAATTTACGGAGAAGGTGGGATACCCTGTAGTGGCCAAGCCGGACAATGGCGTAGGCGCTTCCCACACCTTTAAGATCGGGAACGATGAGGAGCTGGAACAGTTCTTCCGGGATAAATGGCCGGATACCATTTATATTATGGAAGAATTTGTAAAAGGAGAGGTGAATTCCTACGACGCCATCATAGATTCCAACGGAGAGCCCCTCTTTGAGACGGGAAATATCAGCCCCATCTCCATCATGGACATTGTAAATTATTCGGATAACTGCCGGTTCTATATTCTGAAGGAGCTTCCCGACGATACCCGGGCCGCAGGCCGGGCCACGGTGAAAAGCTTCGGTGTGAAGAGCAGATTTATACATTTCGAGTTTTTCCGTCTTCTGGAGGATCAGGAGGGGCTGGGAAAGAAGGGCCAGCTGGTAGCTCTGGAGGTCAACATGCGTCCCAGTGGCGGCGTGACCCCGGATATGATCGACTTCGCCCACAGCACGGACGTATATAAGATCTGGGCGGATATGGTTACCTTTGACTGTTCCACCATGCCGGTGGGAGAGCATGCCTACTGCGGGTACGCCGGACGGAGAGACGGAAAACAGTTTGTCATGACCCATGAGGATATCATGGCCAGATACGGCGGCCAGGTGAAGATGGCGGAGCGCGTTCCCGACGTGCTTTCCGGAGCCATGGGAAATCAGATGTACGTGGCGGTGTTCCCCACAGAGGAGGAGCTGAACGCATTTTATAAAGATATTTTGTCTTGCAGAGAAGGAGAATAAGGCTATGAAAAAACCGGTTCTGGTAGTGATGGCGGCAGGAATGGGCAGCCGGTACGGCGGATTGAAACAGATCGATCCCATCGACGGAGAAGGCCATATCATCATGGACTTTTCCATCTACGACGCGGTGCGCGCTGGATTTGAGAAGGTGATCTTTATCATCAAGCGGGAAAACGAGGCGGATTTCCGGGCGGCCATCGGGGACCGGCTGGAAAAGCATATTCAGGTGGCGTATGTGTATCAGGAGCTGGACCGTCTTCCGGAGGGCTTTGCCGTACCGGAAGGACGGGTGAAGCCCTGGGGGACCGGTCACGCGGTGCTCAGCTGCCGGGAGGAGCTGGACGGTCCCTTCGCCGTGATCAACGCGGACGACTACTACGGACGGCATGCCTTCCGGATGGCGTATGATTTCCTGGCGAATCAGGAGGATATCCCCGGGGCATACCGGTTTATGATGGTGGGCTACCAGGTGGAAAACACCCTCACTGAGAACGGCCATGTGGCCAGAGGCGTGTGCTCCGTGGACGAGGAGGGAAATCTCGCGGACATTCACGAGCGCACCCGCATTGAAAAAAAGGGAGACGGAGCCGCCTACACGGAGGACGAGGGAAAAACCTGGGTACCCCTTCCGAAAGGAAGCATCGTTTCCATGAACATGTGGGGCTTTACCCGGGGTTTTCTGAAAGAACTGGAAGATCGTTTCGCGGGCTTCCTGGAGGAAAATCTGAAAAAGAACCCGCTGAAGTGTGAGTATTTCCTGCCCTTTGTGGTGGATGAGCTTCTGAAGGAGGGAAAGGCCTCCGTGAAGGTGCTCAGCTCCGCGGACAAATGGTACGGCGTCACTTATAAGGAGGACAAGCCCGTGGTGATGGCCGCGGTGCAGAGACTGAAGGAGGAAGGGGTTTATCCTCAGAAACTGTGGGAGACGGAATAGAGCCGGGGCGGTTTTTGCCGGCGGATCCGGCCGTGCCGGGGCGAAAGGGCAGGAGGAATCATAATTGGAAATTGAAGAAAGAATCAGGGAAGTCATTTCCCATTACAGATTTTCGGGCGGGCTGACGGAATGCAGACCTTACGGCAGCGGACATATCAATGGAACCTATCGCCTGACCTTCCGGGAGGGAGACCGGGAAAAACGGTATATCCTCCAGATCATCAACCGGAGTATTTTTACGAAGCCGGAAGAAGTGATGGAAAATATCGAAGGCGTGACGGCGTGGCTGAGAAAGAAGATACTGGAAAAGGGCGGGGACCCGGAGCGGGAAACGCTGAATATCGTTCCTGCCGGGGACGGAGCCCTCTTCTGTGTGGATTCCCGGGGAGAATACTGGAGAGTGTACCATTTTATCGAACATGCGGTCTGTCTGGACCAGGTGCGGAGCACGGAGGATTTTTACCAGAGCGCTCTGGCCTTCGGGAATTTTCAGCGTCTGCTCTCCGATTATCCTGCCCACACCCTTCACGAGACCATACGGAACTTTCACAATACTCCCGAGAGATACCGTCAGTTTCAGGAGGCTTTCCGCAGGGACGCCTTCGGGCGGGCGGCCCAGGTGGAGGAGGAGGCCCGGTTCGTGGAAGAGCGGGAAGGCTTTTCCCACACGCTCATGGACCTTCTGGACTCCGGGAAGCTGCCTCTGCGGGTCACTCACAATGACACGAAGCTGAATAACCTCATGTTCGACAGCGCCACAGGCAAACCTCTCTGCGTCATCGATCTGGATACGGTGATGCCCGGGCTTTCCGTGATGGATTTCGGAGATTCCATCCGCTATGGAGCCAATACCGGAGCGGAGGATGAGCGGGACCTGTCCAGGGTTTCCTGCAGCATGGAGCTCTATGAGGCGTATGTCAAAGGTTTTATTGAGGGATGCGCCGGCGCGCTGACGGAGCTGGAGCTGGAGATGCTGCCCGTCGGAGCCATCATGATCACCTTTGAGAATGCCATGCGGTTCCTTACGGATTATCTGGAGGGAGATCACTACTATAAGATCGAGTGGGAAGGACAGAATCTTGTCCGGGCCAGAACTCAGATCAAGATGGTGCGGGACATGGAGGAAAAGCTGCCGCTGATGAAGGCTATTGCGGAAAAATACAGGAACTGAAAGGCAGCAGGGAACTACAGGAAGATTCGTACAGAGCCGCTCGGCAGTGTATAATGCACAGCCGGGCTTTAGCAGGCAGCTGCAGGAAGATTCGTACAGTGCTGACGCGGATATCAGACACTGATTACTTCGATGTGAATGCAGCGCTGTACCGGGAAACAATGAGCAGTCGCCGGCAGGCACGATACATAGTCCATAATGTGCTATAGCTGCGGAGAGCGTCAGAAAGGAGAAACAGATATGGCGATTTTAGTTACAGGAGGAGCCGGATATATCGGAAGTCACACAGTGGTGGAGCTGCAGGAAGCGGGCCACGACGTGGTCGTGGTGGATAACCTCAGCAATTCCAGTGAAAAAGCATTAAAGCGGGTGGAGAAGATCACCGGTAAGCCGGTAACCTTTTATAAGGCGGATATCCTGGACCGGGATGCCCTCAACGGGATTTTTGACCGGGAAAGCATTGACTCCTGCATTCACTTTGCGGGTCTGAAGGCTGTGGGCGAATCCGTGGCGAAGCCCTGGGAATACTATAACAACAACATTTCGGGGACCCTCACTCTGGTGGACGTGATGAGACAGCACAATGTGAAGAATATCATCTTCTCCTCCTCCGCCACTGTCTACGGGGATCCGGCGATAATTCCCATCACGGAGGAGTGCCCCAAGGGCCAGTGCACCAATCCCTACGGCTGGACCAAATCCATGCTGGAGCAGATCCTCATGGATATCCAGAAGGCGGACCCGGAATGGAACGTGGTGCTTCTCCGCTATTTCAATCCCATCGGCGCTCACAAGAGCGGAACCATCGGGGAAAATCCCAATGGGATCCCCAACAATCTCATGCCCTACATTACTCAGGTGGCCGTGGGCAAGCTGAAGGAGCTGGGAGTATTCGGAAACGATTATGACACCCCGGACGGCACCGGCGTGAGAGACTATATTCATGTGGTGGACCTGGCGAAAGGCCATGTGAAAGCCCTGAAAAAACTGGAGGGCCATACCGGACTTTCCATTTATAATCTGGGCACCGGCGTGGGCTACAGCGTACTGGATATTGTAAAGAATTTCCAGGAGGCCACCGGGGTGAAGATCCCCTATGTGATCAAGGCCCGCCGTCCCGGCGATATCGCCGCCTGCTATTCCGACGCCTCCAAGGCGGAGCGGGAGCTGGGCTGGAAAGCGGAAAACGGCATCCGGGAAATGTGCGCGGATTCCTGGAACTGGCAGTCCAAAAATCCCAACGGCTACGAGGACTGATTTCAGAAAAAAAGGAAACAGGGCTGCCGGTACATGCTGACAGCCCCGTTTCTTTTTTTAATGATAGTTCCTCTCTTTTTCGAATTTCGGCTCGCAGGTAAGCTCGATGCCCAGTCTGCGCAGCTCCTCGATGTCCACCGGGGAGAGCATTACGGAGATGTGGGCCTGGCAGCCCTTCAGATTCCGCAGCTGCTCCAGGGCCTGACGGGCATAGGGATTGCTGGCGGCGCTGACGGAGAGGGCAATGAGAGTCTCGTCCGTATGAAGCCTGGGATTTTTGCTCCCCAGATAGCGGGTTTTCAGCTCCTGGATGGGGCGGATGGCCTCCGGCGAGATCACATGGACGCTGTGATCGATCCCGGCCAGCTCCTTTAAGGCGTTCAGCAGAAGAGCGGAGGAAGCCCCCAGAAGCTCAGAGGTCTTTCCGTCCACCAGAGTGCCGTCGGGAAGCTCCAGAGCGGCCGCGGGAGCGCCGGTTTCTCTGGCCCGGTTCAGACTGCAGGTGACCACCGGACGGTCCTCGGGAGAAATATGGGCCTGCTGCATGAGGAGCTCGATCTTCAGGACCTCCTCCTCCTTGCCGGAGCCGGACGCCAGAGCGTTCATGCTTTTATAGTATCTGCGGATGATCTCCTGGCAGGACGCCTCCCGGCACGCTTCGTCGTCCACGATGCAGTTGCCGGCCATGTTTACCCCCATATCCGTGGGAGATTTGTAGGGACATTTGCCGATGATCTTCTCGAACATGGCCTGAAGAACCGGGAAAATCTCCACGTCCCGATTGTAATTGACCGTGGTTTCCCCGTAGGCCTCCAGGTGGAAGGGATCGATCATATTCACGTCGTTCAGATCCGCAGTGGCCGCTTCATAGGCCAGATTCACCGGATGCTTCAGAGGAATGTTCCAGATGGGGAACGTCTCGAATTTCGCATAGCCGGCGCTGATTCCCCGTTTGTATTCGTGATAAAGCTGAGAGAGACAGGTGGCCATCTTGCCGCTTCCCGGACCGGGCGCGGTGACCACCACCAGGGGCCGGGATGTCTCGATGTACTGATTTTTTCCGTAACCCTCGTCGCTGACGATGAGAGAGGTGCTGCTGGGATAACCGGGGATGGTGTAGTGCATGAACACCGGAATTCCCATTTTTTCCAGACGGTTTTTAAACAGGTCGGCGCTCTCCTGGCCGGCGTAGCGGGTGATGCATACGCTGCCCACATAGAGGCCCTTGTCCGTAAATTCCTGAATCAGACGGAAAACGTCGGTGTTGTAGGTGATGCCCAGATCGCCCCGGATTTTATTTTTGTCGATATCCGCCGCGCTGATGACGATGACGATCTCCGCCTGATCGGAGAGCTGCATCAGCATGCGCAGCTTGCTGTCGGGTTCGAACCCCGGAAGAACTCTGGATGCGTGGTAGTCGTCGAAGAGCTTGCCTCCGAATTCCAGGTACAGCTTGTTGCCGAACTGGCTGATACGCTCCCGGATGTGCTCGGACTGCATCTTAAGGTACTTTTCGTTGTCAAATCCAATCTTCATTTGTCCTTTCCCTTTTCCCTTTCCCATGCTCATAATAGAAACAAACCTAAGTATACTACAAAAAATTTCCTTTGTCTCACTATTTTTTTCGGCAAGGGGAAAATAAATTCCGGCTGCGGCCGAAAGATTGCAGAATATTCCGGTTAACAGATTTTGGGCAGTCTGGGCATAAAAATCAGAAGTTTTTCACAATCTGCAGGTTGATTTCTCTGAGGAATCTCTTTATAATATAGAATTGATTACAAGAGGAGGAAAAAAATGAATAATATGGACAGTCACCAAAACGGAAATCGTCCTGACAACAATGATCCCAGAAAACAGGGTTCCAATAAGAATCATCAGTCGATTCTCGCGTTTCTCATCTGCCTCCTGGTCACGCTGGTATGTTTCAGTCTTTTTACCAATATGCTGCGGGATAATTCCAGCGAAATCACCTATGATAAATTTATTCAGATGGTGGAGGACGGCCAGATCCGGGAAGTGACCCTCCAGTCGGGAACGCTTACCATTGTTCCCAAGGGTCTGAGCGCCGCTTTTGCAGATATGACCTATTACACGAATCTGATGGAGGATGAAGCCTCCCTGACGAAACGTCTGGAAGGAACAGGCATTGTGTTCAGCTCCGAGCCGCCGGACGCCATGGGGGAATTTCTGGCGATGATGCTCAGCGTTCTGCTTCCTACGGTTCTGCTGTTCGGTATGCTGATGTTTTTTATGCGCCGCATGAACAAGGGGGGCGGCGTGATGGGAGTGGGCCGCAGCCGTGCCAAGGCCTATATTCAGAAGGAGACCGGCGTCACCTTCCAGGATGTGGCGGGACAGGAGGAGGCGAAGGAATCCCTCCAGGAGGTGGTGGATTTCCTGCACAATCCCGGCAAATATACCACCATCGGGGCCAAGCTTCCCAAGGGCGCGCTGCTGGTGGGACCTCCCGGAACAGGAAAAACCCTGCTGGCCAAGGCAGTGGCGGGGGAGGCGAATGTCCCGTTTTTTTCCCTCTCCGGTTCGGAATTTGTGGAAATGTTCGTGGGCGTGGGCGCTTCCCGCGTGAGGGACCTCTTTGAGGAAGCGAAAAAGAACGCGCCCTGTATTGTATTTATCGATGAGATCGACGCCATCGGCAAAACCCGTGACGCCCATTTCGGTGGGGGGAACGACGAGCGGGAACAGACGCTGAATCAGCTCCTTGCGGAGATGGACGGCTTTGACACCTCCAAGGGTCTTCTGATCCTGGCCGCGACCAACCGCCCTGAGGTTCTGGATCCGGCGCTGCTCCGTCCGGGACGGTTTGACCGGCGCGTCATCGTGGACCGTCCGGATCTGAAAGGCCGTGTGGACATCCTGAAGGTTCACGCCAAGGATGTGATGCTGGATGAGACGGTGGATTTTGACGCCATCGCGCTGGCTACTTCCGGGGCAGTGGGCTCCGATCTGGCCAACATGATCAATGAGGCCGCCATTCTGGCGGTGAAGAGCGGCCGCAAGGCCGTATCCCAGAAGGATCTCCTGGAGTCCGTGGAGGTGGTCCTTGTGGGCAAGGAAAAGAAGGACCGCATTTTAAGCGCACAGGAGCGGAGGATCGTTTCCTACCACGAGGTGGGACACGCCCTGGTGAGCGCCCTCCAGAAGGACGCGGAGCCGGTGCAGAAGATCACCATCGTTCCCCGTACCATGGGAGCTCTGGGATATGTGATGCAGGTTCCGGAGGAGGAGAAATTCCTGAATACCAAGAAAGAACTGGAAGCCATGCTGGTGGGCTATCTGGGCGGCCGCGCCGCCGAGGAGATCGTCTTCGACACGGTCACCACGGGAGCGGCCAACGATATCGAGCAGGCCACCAAGGTAGCCAGAGCCATGATCACCCAGTACGGCATGTCGAAGAAGTTCGGCCTGATGGGGCTGGCCACCCAGGAAAATCAGTATCTCACCGGCCGGGCTGTTTTGAACTGCGGAGACGACACGGCCACGGAGATCGACCACGAGGTGATGAAGCTGCTCCACGATTCCTACGAGGAGGCCAAGGCGCTTCTGAACAGTCACCGTCCGGCGCTGGATAAGATTTCGGAGTACCTGATTAAAAAGGAGACCATCACCGGGAAGGAGTTCATGAAGATCTTCCGGGCGGTGGAAAAGGGCATGGAGATTCCGGAAAACCTGGATGAGCTGAATCTGGACGAACTGAGCGGGAAGAAGCCGGCAGACGGGGAAACCCAGTCCGGGAGAATGCTGACGGACAGCGGGAAGGCCGGGGATTCCCCGGAGACAGATGCCCCGGCGGAAGGGGAAGTTCCGGAAAAGGCGGAATCCCCGAAGGAAGAGAAAGCCGCTGTTTTCGTGGACGAGAAACCGGTTCCCCAGGCATAGGATTTCCGGTTATCGCAGATATCGTATGGACAGAAGCTGCTGCAATAGGTAAAATGATTGCGGCAGCTTTGTTATTTTCATAAGGAAAAGGAGTTTTCCATGTTTCTAATCGAAGAAGAACTGAAAAAGCTTCCCCCCAATCCCGGCGTCTACATCATGCACGGGGAGCGGGATGAAATCATCTATGTGGGAAAGGCCGTCAGCCTGAAAAACCGGGTGCGCCAGTATTTTCAGAGCAGCCGGAACAAGGGCGCGAAGATCGAGCAGATGGTCACCCACATTTCCAGGTTTGAGTACATCATTACGGACTCGGAGCTGGAGGCCCTTGTGCTGGAGTCCAACCTGATCAAGGAGCACCGGCCGAAATACAACACCATGCTCAAGGATGACAAGAGCTATCCCTTCATCCGGGTCACCGTCCAGGAGGATTTCCCCCGGGTCCTGTTTTCCCGCCGGATGAAAAAGGACAAAAGCCGGTACTTCGGGCCATACACCAGCGCCGGCGCTGTGAAGGACGTGATCGAGCTGGTGCGGAAGCTGTATCAGGTGCGTTCCTGCAGCAGGGTGCTTCCCAGAGATACAGGGAAGGAGCGGCCCTGCCTGTATTACCATATGAAGCAGTGCACGGCCCCCTGTCAGGGAGGAGTGACCCCGGAGGAGTACAAAAAAAATATTCAGAAGGTTCTCCGCTTCCTGAACGGAGATTTTCAGGAGACCATCGACGGTCTTACGGAAAAAATGCAGCAGGCTTCGGAGGAGATGCGCTTCGAGGACGCCATGGAATACAGGGATCTCATCCGCAGCATCCAGATGATCGGGGAACGTCAGAAAATCACCACCTACGGACAGGAGGACCGGGACATTATCGCGGCGGCCATGGACGAAAGCGAGGACCTCCGGGATCAGGACGCCGTGGTTCAGGTGTTCTTTGTCCGGGACGGAAAGCTCATCGGCCGTGACCATTTTTACCTCCGGGTGGCCAGGGGCGACACCAAGGAGCAGGTGCTTTCCAGCTTCCTGAAGCAGTTTTACGCCGGAACGCCCTTTATTCCCGGAGAGATCATCCTGGAGAAGGATATTGAGGACAAAGAGATCATTGAGGAATGGCTGTCCGGCAGAAGAAAACAGAAGGTTCACATCCTGGTTCCCAAAAAGGGGACCAAGGAGAAGATGGTGGAGCTGGCCAGAGAAAACGCCCGCATGGTTCTGGACAAGGACCGGGAGCGGATCCGCAGGGAGGAGGGCCGGACCATCGGAGCGGTGAAGGAGGTGGAGGAGTGGCTGGGACTTTCCGGACTCAGCAGAATGGAAGCCTTCGACATTTCCAATATCAGCGGCTTCGAATCCGTGGGATCCATGGTGGTGTACGAAAAAGGCCGGCCCAAGCGCAGCGATTACCGGAAATTCCGCATAAAATCCGTGGAGGGTCCCAACGACTACGCCAGCATGGAGGAGGTTCTCACCAGACGGTTCACTCACGAGAGCAGCGGGGAATTTGACAGCTTTGCCAGGATGCCGGATCTGCTGCTGATGGACGGCGGGAAGGGGCAGGTGAATATCGCCCTTTCCGTTCTGGACAAACTGAATCTTTCCATTCCTGTGTGCGGGATGGTGAAGGATGATCATCACCGCACCCGGGGTCTCTATTTCAATAATGAGGAGATTCCCATCGACACCGGCAGCGAGGGCTTCCGGCTGATCACCAGAATACAGGATGAGGCTCACCGTTTTGCCATAGAATATCACCGGTCCCTGCGAAGTAAGGATCAGGTACATTCTGTTCTGGACGATATTAAGGGGATCGGGGATACCAGGCGCAAGGCTCTCATGCGGCGGTTCAGGGCCATAGAAAACATCCGGGACGCCACGCTGGAGGAGCTGGAGCATACGGAATCCATGAACGCCGCCAGCGCCCGGCAGGTGTACGATTTCTTCCATAAAAAAGAAAGGGAAAATTCCCCGCAAAATGACTGACATTTCTTGAAGTCTCCCCTGTCCGCATGCTATAATGTGACTTATCGGCAGACGGACAGGCGGCCGCGAAGCGGATATTCGCCCGGAACCGACAGGCCGCCGGGCGGCCCGGAAATGCCGCGGCCCCTGAAACCATGACATGGAAATACCGGAAAAGGAGAACGATGTATGAAAGGTGTAGAGCTGACAAAAATGATGCAGGCCCTTTCTCTGACGAATCTGACCCCGCAGATCGATCTGTCGGACATGCGGGTCATGACGGCGGAGATCAACAGGCCGGCCCTGCAGCTTACAGGTTATCTGGAGCATTTTGCCAATGAGCGCGTTCAGATCATCGGGTATGTGGAGTATACATATCTGATGCAGCTTAGTGACGAGGAGCGGAATTTTAAATATGAAAGGTTCATCTCCAGCAAGATCCCCTGTGTGATCTTCAGCACCATGACCAGGCCCTCCCAGAGCATGATCGACATGGCCCTGAAGTATAATGTCCCCACCTTCGTCACGGAGAGAACCACCTCCAATGTGATGGCGGAGACCATTCGATGGCTGGGCGTTCAGCTGGCTCCCTGCATCTCCATCCACGGCGTGCTGGTGGATGTTTACGGCGAGGGCGTGCTGATCACCGGAGAGAGCGGGATCGGCAAGAGCGAGACGGCCCTGGAGCTGATCAAGAGAGGACACCGGCTGGTGAGCGATGACGTTGTGGAGCTGCGGAAGGTGAGCGACGTCACCCTGGTAGGCTCGGCGCCGGATATCACCAGACATTTTATTGAACTGAGAGGAATCGGAATCATCGATGTAAAGACCCTCTTCGGCGTGGAATGTGTGAAGAATACCCAGGCCGTGGACCTGGTGATCAAGCTGGAGGAGTGGAACCGGGACAAGGAATACGACCGTCTGGGACTTCATGAGGAGTATACGGAATACCTGGGAAATAAGGTGGTCTGCCATTCCATACCCATCCGCCCCGGGAGAAATCTGGCGATCATCGTGGAATCCGCCGCGGTGAACCATCGTCAGAAGAAGATGGGATACAATGCCGCGGAGGAACTTTATAAACGTGTGACCGCCAATATCGCCGGCCGCCGGCAGAGCTGAAGATATGGAAAAAAGGAGAGATTGAATGGGAGTTTACTGTTTTGGCATCGATGTGGGGGGAACCACTGTAAAATGCGGATTGTTTCAGGCGGACGGAACCCTGCTGGAAAAATGGGAGATTCCCACGAGACTGGAAAATGAGGGCGGAGAGATCCTGCCGGACGTGGCCCGGACCATTCTGGACAGGCTTTCGGAAAAAGGCATTTCCAGGGACGAGGTGGCCGGAGCGGGCCTCGGGATTCCCGGGCCGGTGAACGACGCGGGGGAGGTTTCCTGCGCGGTAAATCTCGGCTGGGGACAGAAAGCGGCTGCCAGGGAGCTTGAGGAGCTCACCGGAATTCCGTCCCGGGCCGGAAACGACGCCAATGTGGCGGCTCTGGGCGAGGCCTGGAAGGGCGCTGCGGAAGGCGCCCGGAATGTGATCATGATCACTCTGGGAACGGGCGTGGGCGGCGGAATCATCGTGAACGGAGAAATCGTATCCGGCCACCACGGCGCGGCCGGGGAAGTGGGCCATGCCGCTGTGAGCCGTCACGAGACGGAGAAGTGCAACTGCGGAAATAAGGGCTGTCTGGAGCAGACCACATCCGCCACCGGCATTGTCCGCGTGGCGAAGAGAGAACTGGCAGCGTGCGCCGGGGAAAGCAGTATTCTGCGGTCCCTTCCGGAGCTCACGGCCAGGGATGTGCTGGACGCCTTTAAGGCGGGCGATCCTCTGGCTGTAAGGGTGGTTGAGAAGATCAGCAGGCGCCTTGGCAGCTCCCTGGCGATCTTCTGCTGTGTGACGGATCCGGAGTTTATCGTGATCGGGGGCGGCGTATCCAGGGCGGGAGAGCCGCTGCTGGAATGCATCCGGAAGTATTTCAGGCAGTACGCCTTCGGACCGTGCAGGGAGACGCCCATTGTGGCCGCTGCTCTCGGAAATGACGCGGGGATTTACGGGGCGGCCCGTATGGTACTGCAGAAGTGACCTTTTGTACCGGGAGGTTTTCCGGGCGGAAGGATCCGTCAGTTCATGGAAGCAGCTGAGCTTTTTTAAATAAAGCCTCCGGCCGGAGGGTGAAAAAAACGGCGGAGCCCCGTGGAGGGTGCTCCGCCGTTTCTGCGCCCGGCTGCAGTATGGGAGAGATCGCGCTTACTCGTAATAATCGTAGTTTACATCCCAGTTGCCGGTGCCGCCGTAATCGCCTTCGTTATAATCGTTGTTATAATCGTTCTCGTCTTCGTATTCCCAGTCTTCGCCGTTATCCAGTTCATAGTCCCAGTCCCAGTATTCGTCTGTGGGTGTGGGGGTGATGTCCGGATTTTCTTCCTCCTCCTCATCCAGATCGTAATAATGTTCGTAGCAGTAGTCTGTCGGCATGGTTCCGACATCGAAATATTCGGTGATGACAGGACAGCCTGCGGTGGGGTAAAGCCCGGTTTCTTCACATACGCTTGCCGTTTCGATGCTGGAGGGCATCGGAAAATCCTGATAGGGAAGGCCCTGGTGGATCCGGTTCATCACCTTCCGCCAGAGGTTTTTATGAAATTCCCGGGCATATTCCGGAAGCTTCTCATTATTGTCATAGCCGGACCATACGGCGCAGGTGTAGTAGGGAGTATATCCCACGAACCAGAGATCGTTGTAGGCCTCGGTGGTACCTGTCTTGCCGGCTACCGCCATATTTTCCAGCTGGCAGGCGGTACCCGTACCCTGACTCACCACATCCTCCATGGCGCTGGTGAGAAGGAAGGCGGTGCTTTCTTTGATCACGGAGCGTGTCACGGAAGTATTTTCGATCAGGACGTTTCCGTTGTGGTCCAGAATTTTCGTGTAGTAGATGGGCTTGATGTAGTTCCCGCCGTTGGCTATGGCTGCATAGGCGGCGCAGAGCTCCACGTTGGTAACGCCGTGGGTAATGCCCCCCAGAGCTGTGGCAAGGTTCGCGTCGCTCCATACATTTCCGTTGGCGTCTGTGTCCGCTTCCGTGCCGTGGGCCAGCGTGGTGAAGCCGAAGTCATCCAGATATTTCAGGCCCAGCTCCGGGGTAACCTGTTCCAGACATTTGATCGCCACCACGTTTATGGAATTCTGGATCGCCCGGCGGATCGTGGTGGTTCCTCCGTAAGTACGGGAAGCGTTGTACACCGGGGAGCCGTCGGGATAATTGTAGGGCTCATCCTCGAAGGAGGTGGCAAGGCTCATTCCCTTTTCGTTGAGAGCGGGAGCGTAGGTGGAAACGATCTTAAAGGTGGAACCGGGCTGACGGGTGGAATCGGTAGCGCGGTTCAGGGTAAGGCTGGCGGTCTTCTGTCCGCGGCCGCCGATGATGGCTTTTACATATCCTGTGTGCTGATCGATGACGCTCATGGCCGACTGAGGCTGAGGAGCGAAATTCACCCGCTCGGCCACCACTTCGCTGCCGTCGGAGAGGATGTCCTCCTTATACCGGTCTACGTAGGACTGTCCCTGTTCCGGCGAATCGAAGAGAAGGTCGAAGTAGGGATCCTCATTCTGGAAGTAGACCCGCAGCATTTCCTTACTGTAGTTTACTTCCTCGCCCTGGGGGTTTTTCACCGTGAGAGCGTAGTCCAGATCGTACTGAACGGTTTCGGGATAATTGGCGGGGTCGGCGTATTCCTCATCCAGGATAGCCTGAATACTGGGGTCCTGGGTGGTATAGATCTGAAGGCCGCCGCTGTAGAGCATGTTTCTTGCCTGGGTACGGGTGTAGCCTTTGATGTTCATGAGGTCGTTGATCACCTGGTCGGTGAGTTCGTCCTCGAAGTAGGTATAGATACGGTTCCTGGTGGCGGAGGTGGCTGCCTGAGCCTCCTGGATCCTGGTGTATACGTCGTCATTCAGGGCGTTTTTGTACTGTTTTTTTGTGATGTAGCCCTGCTCCAGCATGTGCTCCAGCACGTCTTTTCTCCGGGCGGCATTATCCTTGGGATTCTGGATGGGATCATAGCTGCTGGGGTTCTGGGTGATGCCAGCGAGAGTGGCGCATTCGGAAAGATTCAGATCCCACACGTCTTTATTGAAATACTGCCGGGCCGCGGCCTGCACTCCGTATGCGCCTGCGCCCAGGTTAATGGTATTCAGGTAGTTTTCCAGTATTACGTTTTTGTCGTTGATCTTCTTTTCAATCTGGATGGCCAGATACTGCTCCTGGAATTTTCGGGTGAAGCTTTCCAGAAGGGTGGATTCGTTGGTCCAGTTGGTAAAGACGTTGTTCTTCAGCAGCTGCTGGGTGATGGTGCTGGCGCCCTCGGAAATGCCTCTGCTGGTGATATTTTTGATCAGGGCACGGAGCATGGCCTTTACGTCGATTCCGTTATGCTCATAAAATCGTTCGTCCTCGATGGCCACCACCGCGTGCTGCAGGTCCAGCGGTATCTGATCGATGGAGACCGGAAGACGGTTGGAATTGGGAGCGGCGAGCTTCCGCATCTGATTCCCCTGGTAATCGTAGAGGAACGTTGCGTAGCCCAGAGGCATAATGTCTACCGTATCCACATCCGGAGCGTTGTCCACCACGCCCCGAAAAGCGCCTGCGGCCAGGCATACGCTGATCACGCAGAGAGTGATCAGAGAAAAAAATATGATTCTGATAAAAGAAACGTGCGCGCGCTTGCCCAGCATGGATGTGGAGGAGGTGAGTGCGCTCCGTTTCCTGGAAGTGGCTTTTTTTCCGTAGTTCATGATTTTCCTCCTTATAGAATTCATGATCCGCCCTTCCGGAGGTTCATCCGGAACTCAATACGCTTTATTATAACAAATTCAAAACCTTAAATAAACCCCAAACATAAAAACTTCGCATGAACTTTGCATTAATTTCACATCAGCTTCCTGCTTTCGCTGTCCTTTCTTCGTTATTTTTTCAGTATTTCAGATAAATATAGCACAGCGGACGCGGATTTCTGTAAGGAAATTCTTCCAGAACCGGCAGAAAGGGAATGACGGGGACAGGAAAAGCATGATATAATGACTGCAGTGATTTTTTGCCGGAAGCCGGGAGGGTTTTGCCGGCCCGAAGGCGGAAGAAAAAAAGCAGCCTGATATGGGTCTTTGCGCAATATGCGGGAGCTTTGCCGGTCGGAGTGCGGGAGACAAAAAGCAGCCTGATACGGTCTTTGGGCAATATGCGGGAGCTCTTCCGGCCCGGATGCGGGGAGCAAAAGATTTTGAGAGTGCGTGAGCAGGATGGGAGAGATGAAGAATGCTGGAGAAATATATGACGGTTCTGGAGGGCGGCGAAGGGGAGATCGTGGAAAAAAAATCGCGGTTCATCGCCACTGTCCGCCCGGTGGAGTCGGAGGAGGAGGCGCTGGCCTTTCTGGAGGAAATGCGAAAAAAATACTGGGACGCCAGACACAACTGCTATGCCTGTACTGTGGGAACCGGCAGGGAGTATACCCGCTGCAGCGACGACGGGGAACCCTCCGGGACGGCGGGAAGGCCCATGCTGGACGTGATCCTTGGAGAGGAGCTGTACAATGTGGCCGTGGTGGTCACCAGATATTTCGGGGGCGTCCTTCTGGGCACCGGCGGCCTGGTGCGGGCCTATTCCAGAGCAGTGCAGGAGGGGCTGGCCAGGAGCCGCGTCATCGAGAAGCGGCACGGAGTTTCCCTGGAGGTGACGACGGACTATTCCGGCATAGGAAAAATCCAGTATCTCGCGGCGGAGCGGGGAATGCCGATACTGGACGCGAGCTACACGGATCAGGTGGTGATGAAGCTTCTCATTCCGGACGGGGAGGTGGAGCGCATGAAGAAGGCCATCACCGAGGGAACCAGCGGCAGGGCCAAAATGGAGATCGAGCGGGAACTGTACTTCGCGGTTCTGGACGGGGAAGCGCATCTGTTCGACCATTGAGAGCGCAGAAAAAGGGCGGCTCCGGAGGGAGCCGCCGATGCAGGCAGTGTCTCATGGTTTCAGGAAGCGATCAGCATTTCTTCGGTTCCGGATAGTCTGCGCCGAAGGTTTCCACAGTGATGGAGCGGATCTTCTGTTCATCCAGAGGACGGTCGCTGTAGTCCGTGTCCTCCTCTGCAATGCGGTTTACCACATCCTGGCCCTCGATCACCTTTCCGAAGGCCGCGTAGGAGCCGTCCAGATGGGGAGCGGCTTTGTGCATGATGAAGAACTGGCTTCCCGCGGAATCGGGATGCATGGCCCGCGCCATGGAGAGCACGCCGGGAGTATGCTTTAAATCATTGGGAAATCCGTTCTGGGCAAATTCCCCTTCTATACAGTATCCGGGGCCGCCCATGCCGGTTCCGTCGGGGCATCCTCCCTGGATCATAAAGCCGTTGATCACGCGGTGGAAGATAAGACCGTCATAGAATCCCTTTTTTACAAGGCTGATAAAGTTGTTTACAGTGTTGGGAGCGATATCGGGATACAGTTCCGCCTTCATCACGTCGCCGTTGTCCATGGTAATGGTAACTGTCGGATTTGCCATAGTTTTCCTTCTCCTTTTCAAAAAGTATTGTTTTTCCTGGTTCGCTCTATTATAATATGCGGAGAATCATTCTGCAAGGAAAATCGGACATGGAGATACGGAGGATTGGATGATCATCACAGAGACGAGATCGTGGGAGGAAACCTTTGCGCTGGGAGAGAGGGTGGGCAGGATCGCCCGGCCGGGCCAGGTCTACACCCTGAATGGGGACCTGGGCGCGGGAAAGACCGTATTTACCCAGGGAGTTGCGGCAGGATTGGGGATCAGGGAGACGGTGAACAGTCCCACCTTTACCATTCTGCAGATTTATGAGGAGGGGCGTCTGCCCTTTTACCATTTTGACGTGTACCGCATCGTTGATGCGGAGGAAATGGACGAGATCGGGTACGAGGATTATTTCTACGGAGAGGGCGTCTGCCTGATCGAGTGGGCGGAGCTGATCCGGGAAATCCTTCCCGAAGAGAACATCCGGATTGTCATTGAAAAGGATCTGGAGAAGGGATTTGATTACCGGAGGATCACCATGGAAGGCCTGCCGGAGGAGGAAGATCTGTTCCGGGAGAATCCCGGTTCCGGCATGCCGGGCTGTGAAGACTGACAGGAGAGATTTATGAAAATTTTAGGATTGGACAGCTCCGGGATGGTGGCGTCGGTGGCTCTGGTGGAGGACGACACGCTTCTCGGAGAGTATACGGTGAATTATAAAAAAAACCACTCTCAGACGCTGCTTCCCATGCTGGATGAGATTGTGAAGATGACGGAGCTGGACCTGGCTTCCATCGACGGAATCGCGGTGGCGGCGGGGCCTGGCTCCTTTACGGGACTGCGCATCGGCTCCGCCACGGCGAAGGGACTGGGACTGGCCCTGAAAAAGCCCCTGATTCCTGTGCCGACGGTGGAGGCCCTCGCCTATAATCTGTACGATACGCAGGGACTGATCTGTCCCATTATGGATGCCAGAAGAAATCAGGTGTATACAGGGATTTATCGTTTTCGGGAGCATTGCCTGGTTACCGTGAAGGATCAGATGGCCGTTTCCATCGAGGAGCTTCTGCGGCTGCTGAATGAGCTGGGGGAGAGCGTGACATTTCTGGGAGACGGAGTGCCCGTGTTCCGGGAAAGAATCCTGGAGCTGGGGAGTTTCCCCTGTTCTTTTGCCCCTGCCCATGTGAACAGACAGAGAGGCGCCGCTGTGGCGGCTCTGGGACTGGAGTATTTCCGGGCGGGAAAGACAGAGAGCGCCGCGGAGCATTCGCCGGATTATCTGAGGGTATCCCAGGCGGAGCGGGAGAGAGCGGAACGGGAGCGCCGGGCCGCTGCGGCGGATCCTTCCGGGAAAGGAGAACGCAGCCTATGACCCTTCGGGAGATGACCGTGGAGGATCTGGACCAGGTGATGGAACTGGAAAGGGACCTTTTCCCCGTTCCCTGGACGAGAGAAGGATATTTTACGTTTCTGATCCGGCAGGATACCATGTTTCTGGCCGTGGAGGAAAAGGGAGAAATCCTTGCCTACTGCGGAGTACTGATGGTTCTGGATGAGGGGGACGTGCTGAACGTGGCCGTGAAGCGGGACCGCCAGAGGGAGGGCATCGGGCGCTTTCTCATGGAGAGCCTGATCCGGCTGGCAGGAGAACAGGGCGTCACCACGCTTCATCTGGAAGTGAGGAAGAGCAATGAAACCGCGATCCGTCTCTATGAGAGAACGGGATTTGCCCGGGACGGCATTCGCAGGAATTACTATACGGATCCCGCGGAGGACGCCGTTCTGATGACGGCAAAATTCTGAGGCGGGACGGCAGGGTCCCAAAGCAAGGGAGGGAAGCCGGCATGAAGTTTAAACTGACAAAAATCGAAAGAAACTGGGTGCTGTATGATGTGGGAAATTCGGCGTTTACTCTGCTCGTCGCCACCATCATGCCCATTTATTTTAATTATCTCGCCGGAAACGCCGGACTTTCTTCCGTGGAATATCTGGCGTACTGGGGCTATGCCGCCTCCGTTTCCACTCTGGTGGTAGCGGTTATGGGGCCCGTGGCCGGAACCCTGGCGGACACCAGGGATTTTAAAAAGCCTGTGTTTATCGTTTCCCTCTGCATCGGAGCGGCGGGATGCGCCGGCCTGGCGCTGGCCAGAAACTGGCTGGTATTTCTGACGGTCTTCGTCATTGCGAAAGCCGGATATTCCGCAAGCCTCATCTTTTACGACTCCATGCTCTCGGATGTGACCACCCGGGAACGGATGGACCAGGTTTCCTCCCAGGGATTTGCCTGGGGCTATATCGGAAGCTGTGTTCCCTTCGTGATCTGCCTGGGGATCGTGCTGGGCTCGGGGAAGCTGGGGATTACCATGGAAACGGCCATGATGATCGCCTTTTTTATCATTACCGTCTGGTGGGCGGCTCTGTCCGTTCCCCTTCTGAAGGAATACCGGCAGAAGCATTTCGTGGAAAGACAGAAAAATGCAGTGAGAGAGAGCTTTCGCCGCCTTGGGAGAACCTTTCTGAGCATTCGCAGGGAAAAGAAGATCTTTTTGTTTTTGCTGGCGTTTTTCTTCTATATAGATGGCGTTTATACCATCATTGATATGGCTACGGCTTACGGTTCCGCTCTGGGGCTGGACAGTACAGGGCTTCTTCTGGCTCTGCTCCTCACTCAGGTGGTAGCCTTTCCCTTTGCCCTGCTTTTTGGAAAGCTGGCCCGGAAATATGCGGCGGAAAAGCTGATTTCCCTGTGTATTGCCGCCTATTTCGGCATTGCCGTTTTTGCCATGTTTCTTACCAGTCAGATTCAGTTCTGGATTCTGGCGGTGCTTGTGGGAATGTTTCAGGGGGGAATTCAGGCGCTTTCCAGATCCTATTTTACGAAGATCATTCCGCCCCGGCAGTCCGGGGAGTTCTTTGGTTTTCTGGATATCTGCGGCAAGGGAGCCTCCTTCATGGGAACGACTCTGGTAAGCGTGATTTCCCAGATCACGGGAAGCATCAATCTGGGAGTGGGAATGATCGCTGTGCTGTTTCTGGCGGGCTTTGTCCTGTTTCGTCTGACGGCTGCCGTGAGAGATTAGCATGACCCCTGCCCCTGACGTATTTTGAATGACATGACAGGATCTGATCGCCGGAAGGCATTTTACCGCCGGGGTCTGCGGCCTTCTGACGGCGGATTACGATTAAAGGAAGAGGTTGAATATGCTGGATATTTGTCTGCTGGGAACAGGGGGAATGATGCCTCTGCCAAAACGATGGCTCACCGCTCTCCTGACCCGCTATAACGGCAGCAGCCTGCTCATCGACTGCGGTGAGGGAACCCAGGTGGCTGTCAGAGAAAAGGGATGGACCTTCAAGCCCATCGATGTAATCTGTTTTACCCATTATCACGGGGATCATATCAGCGGCCTTCCGGGGCTGCTTCTCACCATGGGGAATGCGGAGCGCCAGGAGCCCCTCACTTTGGTAGGCCCGAAGGGACTGGAGCGTGTGGTGAACGCTCTTCGGGTGGTAGCGCCGGAGCTTCCCTTTCCGCTGGAATTTGTGGAGCTTACGAAACCGGAGGAGGTTCTGGAGCTGAACGGTTACCGGATTACCGCCTTCCGGGTCAACCATAATGTAACCTGCTACGGATATACCCTGGAGATACTCCGCCAGGGGAAATTTTCACCGGAAAATGCCAGAGCGCTGAACATACCGCTGAAATTCTGGAACCCTCTTCAGAAGGGAAACACCGTGCAGGACGGGGACCGGGTGTATACGCCGGAGATGGTTCTGGGGCCGCCCAGAAAGGGTATTAAGCTCACGTATACCACGGATACCAGACCTGCGGCGTCCATTGTCCGCAACGCCGCGGATTCGGATCTCTTCATCTGCGAGGGGATGTACGGGGAGGAGGACAAGGCGGAGAAAGCCAGAGGCTACAAGCATATGACCTTTCAGGAAGCCGCTGTCCTTGCCAGGGATGCGGGGGTGAAGGAGCTGTGGCTCACCCATTACAGTCCCTCCCTCATCCGTCCGGAGGATTATATGGGCAGGGTGCGGGAGATTTTTCCCAATGCGTTTCCGGGAAAGGACGGAAAATCCGTGGAACTGAATTTTGAGGAGGAAGGCTGATGGAGAATTGTTCTTTAGACACACGGAAGGCTGATGGAGAAAAAGATATTCTGATCCTTGCCGTCGAGAGCTCCTGTGATGAGACTGCCGCGTCCGTGGTAAAAAACGGGAGAACGGTGCTTTCCAATATTATCTCTTCTCAGATAGAGCTCCATAAGCTGTATGGGGGCGTGGTTCCGGAGATCGCATCCCGGAAGCATATGGAAAAAATCAATCAGGTGATCGAGGAAGCGCTGTCCGGGGCGGGGGTGGAGCTTTCGGATCTGGACGCCATAGGAGTCACATACGGGCCGGGTCTGGTAGGCGCGCTTCTGGTGGGCGTGGCCGAGGCGAAGGCCATCGCTTACGGCGCGGGACTGCCGCTGGTGGGAGTTCATCATATTGAAGGGCATGTCTCCGCCAATTATATCGAAAATCCGGATCTGGAGCCGCCTTTTTTGTGCCTTATCGTTTCCGGAGGCCATACCCATCTGGTGATCGTGAAGGATTACGGTGAATTCGAAATCCTGGGGCGCACCAGGGACGACGCCGCGGGGGAAGCCTTTGACAAGGTTGCCCGGGCCATCGGGCTGGGTTATCCCGGCGGTCCGAAGATCGACCGGCTTTCCAGAGAGGGAAATGCTGACGCCATCGTATTTCCCCACGGGAAAATCAGCGGTTCTCCTTATGATTTCAGCTTCAGCGGGCTGAAGTCGGCTGTGCTGAACTATCTCAACAGCGCCAGGATGAAGGGGGAAAATGTGGACGCGGCGGATCTGGCCGCTTCCTTTCAGAAGGCGGTGGTGGATGTTCTGGTGGAACATACCATGCTTGCCGCCGGAGATTATCATATGGATAAGATTGCCATCGCAGGGGGAGTGGCTGCCAACGGTTCATTGAGGGAGGCCATGAAAAAAGCCTGCCGGGACAGAGGGTATCGTTTCTATTATCCCTCCCCTGTTTTTTGCACGGATAATGCCGCCATGATCGGGACGGCGGCCTATTATGAGTTTATCAGGGGCGTCCGCCACGGCTGGGATCTGAACGCGGTGCCGGATCTGAAACTGGGACAGAGGTGAAAAGGCTCTGTTCTCAGGATAATTCCGGAGACAGCGCTTTTTGGCGGACGGACCGTTCACGGTAGATCTTCAGAAAGGGGAAGGCTCATGGAAAACAATACGGCGATCGTTCTCGCGGCGGGCCGGGGGAAAAGGATGAACAGCAGCATACAGAAGCAGTTTATGGATCTGGGAGGGTATCCGGTTCTCTATTATTCTCTGAGATGCTTTCAGGACAGTCCTCTCATCAGGGATATCATTCTGGTTGCCGGGGAGGAGGAGATTTCCTACTGCAAAAGTGAAATCGTGGAGAGATACGGCTTTTCCAAGGTGTGCGCGGTTGTCCCGGGAGGCAGGGAACGGTATGATTCGGTCTATGCCGGGCTCTGCGCCTGCAGCGGATGCGATTATGTTGTGATTCACGACGGAGCCAGACCCTTTGTCACGGAGGAGATTCTCAGGAGGGGAATGGAGGGAGTGCGGGCGACGGGGGCCTGCGTGGCGGGCATGCCCTCCAAGGACACGGTGAAGCTGATGGGGGACGACGGCTGCATCAGCGGGACTCTCAACCGAGACCGGGTGTGGATCATACAGACGCCCCAGATCTTTTCCTATTCTATTGTGCGTTCCGCCTATGATAAGCTGCAGGACCAGGACAAGAGCCATATCACGGATGACGCCATGGTTGTGGAACGGAACGGAGAGGCGTCCGTTCGTCTGGTGGAGGGCTCCTACCGCAATATTAAGATCACCACTCCCGAGGATCTGGAGGTGGGGGAAATTTATTTGAAAAAGGGAAATTATGTCTTGACACACCGGAAGGATGGTGCTAGAATAAATCCTGCGCTGAGTCAGTTGCGTTGAAAACGGCGTTTTGCCGCACTTGGAGAGATATCGAAGTGGTCATAACGAGGCGGTCTTGAAAACCGTTTGTCCGCAAGGGCGCGTGGGTTCGAATCCCACTCTCTCCGCTGGTCAGGTAAAAAAACAGAAAAAAACACTTGACAAAAGGAAATACAAGATATATAATTATTTTCGCTTTTGGAGGAAAAATCTTTTCATCACTAATTTCACACAGAAACACTTCCTTATGTAAGTAGGGCGATTTGGAGAAGTACCCAAGCTGGCCGAAGGGGCTCCCCTGGAAAGGGAGTAGGTCGTTGATAGCGGCGCGAGGGTTCAAATCCCTCCTTCTCCGCTCAGGCGGTTTGATGATTTTGCGGATAACGGAAATGATCAAAAAACCTGAAAAAAGTTGTTGACAAGCTTAAAAAGATGTGGTAATCTTAACAAGCTGTCGAACGGCAGATACCTTGATAACTGAACAGTGAAACACATACGATTCTCGAAAATTCTTTTACACATTCAAGAGAATGAACCTAAAA
>CANQUG010000034.1 GCA_947626985.1 uncultured Lachnospiraceae bacterium
CTGATAGAAGGGTTCGAAAATAAACTCCTGCTCCTTTTCGCCGATGCCGCAGCCGTGATCCTTCACACAGATGCAGATCCTGTCCTCCTCCCGGAAAAGCCGGATTTCTACCAGCGCTTTTCCTTCGCTGTATTTCACCGCATTATGGACCAGATTCTGAAGGAGGATGGTCATAAGGGTCACATCCACGCTGGCGCTGACCTCCTGAAGAGAAAAACGGAATTCCACATCCCTGTCCGCCTTCAGCTCCTCCTCCTCGCAGACTGACTGCACAATATCCTCGAGGTTCACAAACTCCTTCTCCAGCACCACTCCTGCCTGCTCCAGGCGGCTGAGCCGAAGGAGCTGCTGCACCACATCGTTGGTCCTGCGGGCCTGGCGGTCGATGACCTCAAAGGCCTCCCGGTATTCCTGCTCCGTGCAGTTCTGGTCTCTGACCGCCTCGCACTGGGCCAGAATAATAGCCATGGGCGTGCGAAGCTCGTGTGCCACGTCCGAATTAAAACGCTTCTGGGACTGAAAAACCTCCTCCAGCTTGTCCAGCATCCGGTTATTGGCCTCCGAAAGGATCCCGATCTCCCGGAAACGGCCGTGATAGTCTGTCCTCTGAGAAAGGTCGTTGTTATTGCGGATATTTTCCGCCACCCGGCAAAGCTGTCCGATGGGACGGGATACCATCCTGGCAAGCATGGTGCTGAAGAGAATGGCCACCGCAAGGATCACCGGAATGCTCAGATAGCACATCCTCCAGAGGACCTGAAAAGGACTGGAAACGGCGCTTTTCTCCGCAAGGCACCGGAAAAGCACCGTTTTTCCCGTTGTTCTGGTGAGATAGGTCTGAACCCGGTCCAGAAGATAATAATCCTTCTCGCCCAGAGTGAGGGAAAGGAGCTCATCCACAATGGCAGCCTTCCCCTTGGTGACAATGGCTCCGGGAATCTCTTCCTCAGGGATCTCTTCCGGATATTCCCCGGCCCAGACCTCCCCGGACCGGTCCAGGAGAATAAAATAAATCCCTGTGTCTCTGTCAGAGAGCTCCTCCGAAAATTCCACCTTTCCGTTTTTCATGGTGATATTTTTGCTGTTCCTGCGAAGCTGTCTGGAAAGATCTGATCGGATGTAGGAGCGCACGGCGCCCTCCGCCAGAATGTTGACGGCAAACAGCAGGAGCATGCTGATGGTAAGGATCATGAGGATGATTCCCGCCGTGAGAAATCCTCTGATGGAAATCTGGACGTCCTTCAGCCGCTTTCTTTTTCCGCACGCATTTTCATTCTTTTTTTCTTTTTTCAAAGGCTTTCCTGTTCCTCACATCTGAGCACATAGCCTGTGCCCCGTATGGTCTGAATCATTTTATAATCAAATTTTTCGTCTATCTTCCGCCGGAGGTAACGGATGTACACATCCACCACGTTGGAGCTTCCGCTGTAGTCCAGGCTCCATACGTTGGACTCGATCTGTTCCCGGGTGACAATGATATTTTTGTTTCTCACCAGGTAGAGAAGGATCCAGAATTCTCTGGGGGACAGACTGATGGGCACTCCGGCCCGCTCCACCTTATGGGTGTTGCAGTCCACCGTCAGGTCTCCGCAGCGGTATACGTTTCCGGAAATTTCCGGCTTCCTCCTGGTAAGCACCTTCACCCTGGCCAGGAACTCCGCGAATACAAAGGGCTTGAGGATGTAGTCGTCCGCTCCCAGGTTCAGTCCCTTCACCACGTCCTCCGTGTCGTCCCGGGCGGTGAGAAAGAGCACCGGGGTCTGGATGCCGGCTCTGCGCACCTTCTCCAGCACCTGGAAGCCGTCCCTCCCGGGGAGCATCACATCCAGGATGGCTCCGTCGTACTGGGCGGAAAGCAGATAATCGGTCGCTGTTTTTCCGTCATAGCAGAATTCCACATTGTATCCTTCCGCGGTGAGGCGGTTCACAATAATTTTATTCAGGTCCTTCTCGTCCTCCACTACAAGCAGCCGCATGGTTCATTCACTCCTTCCTGCCAGGGGCGCGGGGTCACGCCGGAGATCCTGTGATGATTGCCGGTTCGTCCTGAGCGCCGGTTCATTTTGATCGCCGGAATATTTTATTTGCCGGAATGTCCTGATCATCGGAATATCTTATTTGCCGGAACAAATTTCTCCTTATTATACCAGATGGTTTCTCATATCTCTATAGTTATTTTTTATTTTAGAAAAATATTGTAAAGATCTGTAACATTTCTTTGCTAAAATTGTTTTATGTATGACGGCTGGTTTTCAGCCGGCGGGATTGGATTCACATGCAGATGCCGGTAAGTTCACGAAGCAGGCAGACAGGATGTGTCAAATTGGCGCACGGACATCGGCAGACTCATGAGGCAGGCAGACAGGATGTGTCAAATTAGCGCACGGACGCCGGCGAGGCTGCACTTTTGTCATGCAGACGGCGCAACGCTCCGCCGAACTAACCGCTAACTCCAACTAAAACGCTCAGGAAGAGCCTTCGCGCCTAAGTTTCCGTAAGCGGTGGATTTCGTCTGCACTAAAACCGCGCCTGAACTGTCTGCCTGACAAAAGTGCAGCCCCGCCGGCTGTTTATGGGTATTTCAGTGGAAGATTACTCCATAAACAGATCCGCAGCCTGGAAATCGGAATAGGTGTTTATGAATCTTTCTGTGGAAGATTACTCCATAAACAGATCCGCAGGCTGGAAATTGGAATAGGTATTTATGAATCTTTCTGTGGAAGATTACTCCATAAACAGATCCGCAGGCTGGAAATTGGAATAGGTGTTTATGAATCTTTCTGTGGAAGATTCACTGAGCGATAATATATGAGAGGAGGGATGCTTATGGGAACGGAGCTGACAGAGCTCATCCGGCAGCTTTATGAAGCATACAGCAGGGAGCTCTATCTTTACCTGCGGGCACTCTGCGGCAGTTCCTCCCTGGCGGAGGATCTTATGCAGGATACGTTCCTGAAGGCCATTCTCTCGCTGCCGCCCGGACACGGAAATATGCGGGCGTGGCTGTATATGGTGGGGAGAAATCTTTATCTGAATCACAGAAAAAAGCAGAAACGGGAGGTTCCCATGGAGGATCGCGGCGATCCGCCCTCCCGGCAGGAGCTTCTGGAGAAAATTTTAAGCGATGAGAGAAAACGGGTCCTGTATGCGGCGCTGAGCCGGCTGGAACCCCGGAAGCGCGAAGTTCTGCTGCTGCAGTACTTCTCCGGTCTGTCTCAGAAGGAGATCGGGGCCGTCATGCATCTGACTCCGGAAAATGTACGGGTTCTGGCCTGCCGGGGCAGACAGGAGCTGAAAAAGCTTATGGAGGAAAATCACTATGACCTATCGTGAATTGTTGGAATTGTATAAAAACGGCGCTCTGGAAAAAAGTGAAATGGAACAGGTGAGAAAGGATATTGAGAAGCAGGATGCCATCAGCGAATATCTGTACAGTGAATCTTCTCTGCTGAACTGGGACGGGCGGCCAAAGGAAGATCCCGGTATGGAAAGCTCCGGAGATTTTATTCCGGAAAGCAGTGAAAAAAGGTCTGAACTCCCGCCCGAAAGAAGGGAGAGGGAGAACGAAAATTACTATGCTGCCCGGGACAGGGCGGCATCCGGACCGGGTTCCCATCCGGGCCAGGACAGTATGGAGGAAAAATTTATACAGATGGTCCGGCGCTCCATCCGGCGCGCCTTTATCCGGATGGGAATCACCGTGGGCGCCGTGCTTCTGGTTCTGCTGCTCTTCTTCCAGCTGGCACTGCCCGGCATTGTTTCTCTGTTTTACTATGATCCGGGAAAAGCTGTGACGGCGGGAAGCGAATCCAGCCGCATGAGTCTGGATATGGCGGTTTACACGGAACTGATGGTGCCCGGTTATCACCGGGATTATGTATCCGTGCGGGACAACGGCTTCGGCGATTATGAGATCGTCATTCATCAGAACTGCAGTCTGAATCAGATCTTCACAAATATTACCGGAAGGATCCGGCGGAATCACCTGATCCTTTACAACAATAATATTCTGAGTCCGCCTTCCTCAAATATGTTTGAATGGTACAATTATAACTGGGACCCTGCTCTTCCCCTGTCGGAGCAGATCGCCGAACCATGGATCGAAGAAGAGGACGGTTCCCTCATCTCCGTAAATTCCTGCGCCGCAGGTTCCCCGAAGGATGCGCTGGAACATTTAAAGGAGCTCTCCGGCGACAGAACATATATCGCCTATGTCTCTCTGGACCGGGAGATGGACTACGATGAATTTGCACAATATTTGGAAACATTGGATCTGGGAAGTGTGTGGTGCGCTCCCCGCACCCGTGAGAAAAGCACGGATAACCTGGGATTTTACTACTTTCCCTCCTGCAGCACTTCCCTGAACTGGGACGAAGAAGCCTATCCCGCTCTGCAGCTGTGGCAGACAGGCCCTTCGGACAGCGGCTATGAAGAACAGCTGGAAAGCATGCGCTCGGAAGAATACGCCCGCACCCATTTCGTCAGTATGCTGCGGTACCTTTCCCGGCAGAAAACCTTCTGTGAAATGATGAAGGAGGCGGGATGCCTGTTTTCTGCGGAAAATCTGGAGCCTGCCGCCGAATATGTGGAGGAGCACGGTCTCCGTATCTACGGTTTTTCCGTCGTGACGGACAAAGAAACGCTTCTGGATCTGAATGAGGATGATGAGGTGTACGTTATCGCCACGGAGCCCCTGCAGTGACCGCAAGAGCAGGCACAGACAGACGACTGCATTCAGGCTCCCGCAGGGGCAGACGCAGCCGCGGCAGTCTTGGAAAACGGCTGCATTCAGCCTCACGCAGGGGCGGATGTATGTCATGCGCAGACGGTCAGCAGATCAGGAGCATGGGCAGACGCAGCCGCAGCGATCACCGTATGACAGAATGACAAATAATCCCGGGGATTTCGTCATTTTGTCAAGAAACTTCTGAAAACTTTGTAGGTTTCTTCTCTAGCCCTGAAACCGCATTTTCGTTATACTGTTTACAGTTCAAAACGAAACCCCTGTATATAAAAATAAAATTTTGGAGGAAATTTATCATGGCAAGTTTATCGTTACAGCACATTTGCAAGAAATACCCCAATGGCTTTGAAGCGGTTAAGGATTTCAATCTTGAGATCGCCGACAAGGAATTCATCATCTTCGTAGGTCCGTCAGGCTGCGGAAAGTCCACCACCCTTCGTATGGTAGCCGGTCTGGAGGAGATTTCCAGCGGTACCCTGAAAATCGGCGACAAGGTTATGAATGACGTAGAGCCCAAGGACCGTGATATCGCAATGGTATTCCAGAACTACGCTCTGTATCCCCATATGACCGTTTATGACAACATGGCATTTGGTCTGAAGCTGCGTAAGGTTCCGAAGGACCAGATCGACAAGGCCGTTCGTGATGCCGCCAGAATCCTTGACCTTGAGAAGCTCCTTGACCGTAAGCCGAAGGCTCTTTCCGGCGGTCAGAGACAGCGTGTTGCCATGGGCCGTGCTATCGTTCGTAACCCCAAGGTATTCCTTATGGACGAGCCGCTGTCCAACCTGGATGCCAAGCTCCGTGTACAGATGCGTATTGAGATTTCCAAGATCCATCAGAGACTGGGCGCTACCATCATCTACGTAACACATGACCAGACAGAGGCTATGACCCTTGGTACCAGAATCGTTGTTATGAAGGACGGCGTGGTTCAGCAGGTTGATACTCCTCAGAATCTGTATGACAAGCCCGGCAACCTGTTCGTAGCAGGATTCATGGGATCTCCGCAGATGAACTTCCTGGATGCCCAGATCGCAAAAGAGGGCAATAATGTTGTTGCCAAGATCGGCGAGTATAAAGTAGTTGTTCCCGCTGCCAAGGCAAAAGCTCTTGAGAACGGCGGCTATATCGGAAAGACCGTTATCCTTGGTATCCGTCCTGAGGACGTGAAGGATGTTCCCGACGGCGAGATGTCTTCCGTTGTTAAGGTTTACGAGCTTCTTGGCGCCGAAGTATTCCTGTACTTCGATATCAACGGAACACAGGTTACCGCCCGTGTTGCTCCCAACACTCCCGCCAAGACCGGTTCCTCCATCAAAGTTACCTTTGATATGGCGAAATCTCACTTCTTCGATAAGAGCACAGAGCTGGTTATTGCCAACTGATCTGCCTGAAAAATTTCACCCGGGGAAATATTTCCCCGGGTTTTTTCTATTCGTCTCTGGCGAAAGGAGAATGTTATGGGAATACAAATACAACAGCTGCTGGAAAAATGTCTGAAGGACTGGAAAAAGATCTGCCATCTGGATTTCTGCCTGCTGGGAGAAAACAACTCCGTTTTTGTCACCACCGCGGAGAAACAGCTTCCCTCTCCGGCCAAAATAGAGGAGTTCCGTTCCGGCCGCGCCCTGTGCATGGCCAATTCCAATCTCTGCCTGTATAAGATCTCCGCCGGTTCCGGAGGGAATCTTCCGGATCTCCTCGTGGTGTGGGGAACCGGGGAATCGATGGCTACGATCGGAGAGCTTGCCGTCTGCCAGATCGAAAGCCTGATCGCCGCCAGCTCCGAGAAACAGGATAAAAACACCTTCATGCAGAACGTGCTTCTGGGTACCTTCTCCCCCGTGGAGATCTTCAACCGCGCCAAAAAGCTTCACATTTCTACCACCGCCCGCAGGGCCATCTTCTTGGTGGAGACCAGACAGTCCCGGGATGAAAACGCTCTGGCCACCATCCGGAACATTTTCTCCGCGCGCACCAGGGACTTCATCACCTCCGTGGACGACACCGGCATCATCATCATCCGGGAGCTGCAGTCCACAGAGGATTATGAGGATCTCTCGGAGACCGCCCACATGCTGGTGGCCATGCTGAACACGGAGGCCATGACCTCCGCCTGGGTTTCCTACAGCAGCATTGCCGAGGATCTCCCCCATCTGTCCGAGTCCTTTAAGGAAGCCCGCATCGCTCTGGAGGTGGGCAAGATCTTCTACGCCCAGAAAAATGTATTCAGTTACAACCGTCTGGGAATCGGACGGCTGATCTATCAGCTTCCCGCCTCCGTCTGCGAGATGTTCATCAATGAGATCTTCCGGGATGAAACGCTGGACTCCATTGACGAGGAGACCCTGTCCACCATCCGCATTTTCTTCCAGAACAATCTGAATCTGTCGGAAACCTCCCGGCAGCTTTATGTTCACAGAAATACTCTGGTGTACCGCTTTGAAAAGCTGGAGAAAAAATTCGGTCTGGATATCCGCACCTTCGAGGACGCCCTCACCTTCAAGCTGGCCATGATGGTATCCGATTACCTCAAACACTCCAAAAAGGAAGAAAACTGACAATTAATGGGGACGGCGCGCCGCACCGTCCCCTTATCTGTATCCTAATCCTCCTTCGCCCAGCCGAAGGTACAGCGAACCGCCTTCTTCCAGCCTTTCAGCAGCTTCTCTCTTTTCTCCTGAGAAATGGAAGGCAGGAACTCCCTCTCCTGCTGCCAGTTCTGTTTCAATTCCTCCGCGTTTTTCCAGAAACCTGTAGCCAGCCCCGCCAGATAGGCCGCCCCCAGCGCGGTGGTCTCAATACAGCTGGGACGCACCACGGACAGTCCCAGAATATCCGCCTGGAACTGCATGAGGAAGTTATTGGCGCTGGCTCCTCCGTCCACACGAAGGGATGTCACATCCATCCCCGCTTCCCCCTTCATGGCCTGGATCAGATCCTGAACCTGATAGGCCAGGGATTCCACAGTGGCACGGATCAGATGAGCTTTCCCCGCTCCTCTGGTGAGGCCCAGGACCGCTCCCCTGGCGTACTGGTCCCAGTAGGGCGCGCCCAGTCCGGTAAAGGCAGGCACCACATAAACGCCGTTGGTATCCGGTACGGAAAGACAGTATTTCTCAGATTCCGGAGCGCTCTCCAGAATCTGCATCTCGTCCCGCAGCCACTGAATAGCCGCTCCCGCCACGAACACGCTTCCCTCCAGAGCATAGCCTGGAGTCCCGTCCGGGTTCACCGCCATGGTGGTGAGAAGTCCCTGAGTGGAGGAGACCGGCTCTTTTCCTGTGTGCATCAGAAGGAAGCAGCCTGTCCCATAAGTATTCTTCACATCTCCCGGCCGGAAGCAGCACTGTCCGAACAGCGCGGACTGCTGATCCCCCGCGGCTCCCGCAATGGGGATACGCCCGCCGATCAGATTTTCGTTGGTGTAACCGTAGATGCAGCTGCTGGGCTTCACCTCCGGAAGCATGCATCTGGGAATCTGAAGCTTTTCCAGAATCTCATCATCCCACTGCTTCTTATAAATGTCAAAAAGCATGGTCCGGGAAGCGTTGGTATAATCAGTCACATGGACCTGTCCTCTGGTCAGCTTCCAGATCAGCCAGGTGTCCACTGTACCGAACAGAAGCTCTCCCCGCTCCGCCGCCTCCCTGGCCCCGTTCACATGGTCCAGAATCCATTTGATCTTCGTCCCGGAAAAATAGGCGTCGGGAACCAGACCGGTTTTCCTTCGGATAACATCCGAAAAGCCCTCCCGCTCCAGCTCGTCGATGATGTCGGAGGTTCTCCGGCACTGCCACACGATGGCGGGATACACGGGATTTCCCGTCCTCTTATCCCACACGATGGTGGTCTCCCGCTGATTGGTGATGCCGATGGCTTCGATATCCCCCGCGTCCGCCCCGATCTTTCCCATGGCCTCGATGGCCACAGACATCTGGGAGGACCAGATCTCGTGAGGATCATGCTCCACCCAGCCCGGCTTCGGATAAAACTGTGTAAACTCCTTCTGGGCCACGCTGCACATGTTTCCCTTTTTGTCAAATAAAATGCAGCGGGAGCTGGTCGTCCCCTGGTCCAGAGCCATAACATATTTTCCCATACCTGTGTATCCCTCCTGTCCTTTTGTAAAAAATGCAGCACATCCGATAAAATTTACTGACAATAATATCTTAACATTTTCCAAACTGACAGGCAAGACAAAGTCTGTGTTTCCGAAGAAATCCGGCCGGCATAATCAGATCAGATTCACCAGCAGATTTTTTCCGATAAAATAGCCCAGAACCAGAACGCCCAGAATAATTCTGTAGTAGCCGAACACCTTGAAATTGTGTCTCTTGATATAATCCACCAGGAATTTAATGGCGAGTATGGAGACCAGAAACGCCACCAGCATTCCCACCGCCAGGATCAGAATTTCCCCACTGGTGAACGAAAAGCCAAATTTCAGCAGCTTTAAAAGGCTGGCGCCGAACATCACCGGAATGGCCAGGAAAAAGGTAAACTCCGCCGCCACCGTGCGGGATGTGCCCACCAGAATGCCGCCGATAATGGTGGAGCCGGAACGGGACGTTCCGGGAATCACAGACAGCACCTGGAACAGTCCGATCAGAAACGCCGTCTTAAAGGACAGATCATTCAGAGAAACGCAGACGGGCCTGCGCCTTCTGTTATAGTTCTCCACAAGGATAAAGGCCACGCCGTAAACGATCAGCGCTATGGCAACCACCACATAGTTATTGAAGTGTTCCTCTATAAAATCGTTAAATGGAAGAGCGATGATTATGGTCGGCAGGCAGGCCACCACAATCTTGAACCACAGCATCCATTTTTCCTTGTCACAATAGTGCTCCACGAAGGTAAAAATGATCCGGTTCAGCTCGGATCCTCTGTCCAGTTTATAGCGCACCTTCCTGGAAATGTGCTGGCGCCGGTGAAAGGGCCAGAGCTTTCCCCAGTAGAGCACCACCACCGCCAGGATCGCTCCCAGCTGGATCACCACCAGGAAAAATTCTTTAAATTCCGGAGTCATATCCAGATGGATAAATTCATCCACCAGAATCATGTGGCCGGTGCTGCTGATGGGCAGCCACTCGGTGATCCCCTCCACAATTCCAAGAAATATCACTTTCAGCAACTCAATGATTTCCATTCTGTTTCCTCCCTTCATTTGCCGCCGCACGCTGTGAAAGCAGCGAATCTGTTCCACAGTACGCATATCCCGGTATTCTACGATGCCTGTTTCCCCTCACTGACAGCCTGTAATACCAGAATATTCTCCTCCCCTTACGGTCAGCACACCTTCAATTTGCTCACTGCATTATATCACAAAAAAAGCAGGGATTCTACCCGTGAATCCCTGCTATGATTTCTCATTATACGGCTATTTCTGACGATTTTTTCTTTCAATGACAGGAACAATCTGCCTTTCAAATCCCGGAAGCATCCCTTCACCGCTGTTGTCAGCATTCACGGACCTTCGCCTGCCGGCCTGCTATCTTCCGGCGATGGTGGCAATATCGATGAGGGTCAGCCGGTTCAGATCCGTATTCTCCAGACTGGTAGCCAGCGCCTGAGCGGTATCCAGGGAGGTCAGCACGTTCACTCCCGTCTCAATGGCGTTTCTGCGGATGAGAAAACCGTCCTTCTGATGCTCGATGCCCTGAGGGGGCGTATCGATGACCACATCGATCCTGTGCCCCAGGATCAGGTCCAGAAGATTGGGGGAGGGCTGCTCCAGCTTATTGGTGCGGATCACCCGGACGCCGTTGGCCTTCAGCGCCCTGGCGGTGCCTCTGGTGGCGTAGATCCGGTAGCCCAGAGCCTCGAACCGTCTGGCAATGGGGATGATATCCTGCTGATCCTCGTCCTTTACGGTGATGATCATATTTTTATATTTGGGAAGACGGATACCCGCGCCCAGGAAGGCTTTGTAAAGGGCCTCGTTAAAGGTTTCCGCAATACCCAGACATTCTCCCGTGGACTTCATCTCCGGCCCCAGACTGATATCCGCGCCCCGTATTTTCTCGAAGGAGAATACAGGCATCTTGATGGCAAAATACTTCGCCTCGGGCTGCAGTCCCGGCTCGTAGCCCAGCTCCCTCAGGGTGTGCCCCAGAATCACCCTTGTAGCCAGGGGCACGATGGGAATGCCCGTCACCTTGCTGATGTAGGGCACCGTACGGCTGGAGCGGGGATTTACCTCGATGACGTAAACCTCCTCGTTGCAGACAATAAACTGAATATTGATCATTCCGATCACGTGGAGGGCCTTCGCCAGACGGCGTGTGTACTCCACGATGGTATCTTTCGATTTCTGACTGATGGTCCGGGCGGGATAGACGGAGATGCTGTCGCCGGAATGGATGCCTGCCCGCTCGATGTGCTCCATGATACCGGGAATGAGGATCTCCTCCCCGTCGCACACGGCGTCCACCTCAATCTCCTTGCCCATCAGATATTTGTCAACCAGAATGGGATGCTCCTGCGCGATCTGATTGATGATGCCGATGTACTCCTCCACATCCTCATCGCTGACCGCGATACGCATGCCCTGACCGCCCAGCACGTAGGAGGGACGCACCAGAACCGGATAGCCCAGATCCGCCGCGGCCTTTTTGGCCTCCTCCGCCGTAAACACGGTATGTCCCTTGGGACGGGGAATCCGGCACTGCTCCAGAATCTCATCGAAGAGCTCTCTGTCTTCCGCGGCGTCCACATCCTTTGCGGAGGTGCCCAGAATCTTTACGCCCATCTTCATGAGGGCTTCCGTCAGCTTGATGGCGGTCTGGCCGCCGAACTGCACCACCGCGCCGTCAGGCTGCTCCAGATTTACGATATTCTCCACATCCTCGGGAGTCAGGGGCTCAAAGTACAGTTTGTCCGCGATATCAAAGTCGGTACTTACGGTCTCCGGGTTGTTGTTGATGATGATGGTCTCATAGCCTTCCTTCGCAAAGGCCCAGGTACAGTGGACGGAACAGAAGTCAAACTCGATTCCCTGTCCGATACGGATAGGGCCGGAGCCCAGCACCAGAACCTTTTTCCTGCCGGCAGTGGGGCTGGCCTCGTTCTCCGTGCTCTCATCCCCGTACACGGAATAATAGTAGGGCGTCGCCGCGGCAAATTCCGCCGCGCAGGTATCCACCATCTTATATGCGGCCCGGATACCGTACCGCGCCCGGAGCGCCTTCACCTCGGCGGCGCTCTTCCCGCAGAGGCGCGCGATCACATCGTCGGGAAACTCCATGCGCTTCGCCTCCAGAAGAAGCTCTTCGGTGAGCTCCTGCTCTCTCAGCGCCTGCTCCATCTCCACGAGCACCGCGATTTTATCAATAAACCAGAGGTCGATCTTCGTCATGTCATGAATGCGTTCCTGGGGAATCCCCCGGCGGATCGCCTCGGCGATCTTCCAGATCCTCCGGTCGTCCACGATCTGCAGCGCCTCCAGAAGCTCCTCCTCATCCAGATGAGAAAAATCGTAGGACAGAAGGCTGTCCACATGCTGCTCCAGGGAACGGATAGCCTTCATGAGGGCGCCCTCGAAGTTGTAACAGATACTCATCACCTCTCCGGTGGCCTTCATCTGGGTGGTGAGGGTTCGTTTCGCGGTGATGAATTTGTCGAAGGGGAGCCTGGGGATCTTCACCACACAGTAGTCCAGCATGGGCTCGAAGCTGGCGTAGGTTTTTCCGGTGATCGCATTGGGAATCTCATCCAGAGTGTAGCCCAGAGCAATCTTGGCCGCCACCTTGGCGATGGGGTAGCCGGTAGCCTTGCTGGCCAGAGCGGAGGAACGGCTCACACGGGGATTCACCTCGATCACGCAGTACTCGAAGCTCTCCGGGTGAAGGGCAAACTGCACGTTGCAGCCTCCTGTGATGCCCAGCTCCGTAATGATATTCAGAGCGGAGGTACGGAGCATCTGATACTCCTTATCTCCCAACGTCTGAGAGGGGGCCACCACGATGGAATCGCCGGTATGAACGCCCACCGGATCGATATTCTCCATGTTGCAGACCGTGATGCAGTTTCCCGCGCTGTCCCGCATCACCTCGTACTCGATCTCCTTCCAGCCGGCGATGCAGCGTTCCACCAGAACCTCTCCCACCCGGGAAAGGCGGAGTCCGTTCTCCAGAATTTCTCTCAGCTCATACTCGTTACCGGCGATACCGCCGCCGCTGCCTCCCAGAGTATAGGCGGGCCGGAGAACCACCGGGTATCCGATGGTGTTGGTAAAGGCCAGACCCTCCTCCACGGAGGTCACCACCTGAGAAGCCGCCACCGGCTCTCCGATCTTTTCCATGGTATCCTTAAATTCCTGGCGGTCCTCCGCCTTTTTAATGGTCTCGGCGGTGGTGCCGATGAGCCGCACATTATTCTTCTTTAAAAATCCCCGTTCCTCCAGCTCCATGGCCAGATTCAGTCCTGCCTGTCCTCCCAGGGTAGGAAGGATGCTGTCGGGATGCTCCTTCTGGATCAGCTGTTCCACCACCTCCACGGTGAGGGGTTCGATGTACACTCTGTCCGCAATGTCCTTATCCGTCATGATGGTGGCGGGATTGGAGTTCAGAAGCACGACCTCCATGCCCTCCTCCTTCAGAGAGCGGCAGGCCTGGGTGCCTGCGTAGTCAAACTCCGCAGCCTGGCCGATGATGATCGGGCCGGAGCCGATGACCAGCACTTTATGAATGTCTCTGTTTTTTGGCATTATCGTTTCCCTCCCATCATTTCCATGAATCTGTCAAACAGGTAGCCGGAATCCTGAGGCCCGGGGCAGGCCTCGGGATGGAACTGCACGGTGAATATATTTTTGCCGGTATAGGACATGCCCTCGTTGGTGCCGTCGTTCACATTTACGAAAGCGGGACGGGCGATTCCCTTCTCCTCCAGAGCGGTGGCGTCCACCACATAGCCGTGATTCTGGGAGGAAATATAGACCCTTCCGTCGGAGAGATCCTTCACCGGGTGATTGCCTCCCCGGTGGCCGTATTTCATTTTATAAGTATCGCCCCCCGCCGCCAGCGCCATGAGCTGATGGCCCAGACAGATGGCGAAGATGGGAACGTCGGATTCGTATAATTTCCGGATTTCCCCGATGATGGACACGCACTCCTTGGGATCTCCGGGACCGTTGCTGAGCATGATGCCGTCAGGGCCGTCCCCCAGAATCTCCTCCGCGGAGGTGAGCGCAGGGTAAATCGTCACCCGGCAGCCTCTCTCATTCAGGGAGCGGGCAATATTTCTCTTGGCGCCAAGATCCAGAAGCGCCACCTTCGGGCCGGGGCCATCCAGCACCTGCCTCTGGTCACAGGTGACCTTTTCCACTACTTTTCCTGTTTTATAAGCTTTTAAACGGGGGATGACTTCGTCAGGCTGAAACTGTTCATTGACGGTGATCATGCCGTTCATGGTACCCTTTTCGCGAAGGATCTTCGTGAGAGCTCTGGTATCGATGCCGGCAATACCTGGAATATCATATTTGTTCAAGAAATGCTGAATCGTGTCCTCGCTTCTGAAATTGCTCGGGATACGGGATAATTCACGGACAATAAAACCGTCGATCCACGGTTTTCGGGATTCCTGGTCCTCATGGCAGATGCCGTAGTTTCCAATCAGCGGATACGTCATACAGACAGCCTGCCCTGCGTAGGAGGGGTCGGTCATTACCTCCAGATAGCCGGTCATGGAAGTATTAAAAACAATTTCGCTGACGATCTCCCGCGGAGAACCGATACTGGTACCCTGAAACACATGGCCGTCCTCTAATATCAGAAATGCTTTCATACGATCTCCCTTTCTGTGCTTTTCTCAATCAGGGGTTCCGTTTCACCTCGGTCAAAAATGCCGGAGGACGAATTTTCCTCACCGGACTCCCGCAAATCATCCTTCTGGTACTTTACCCTAAATCTTCAAAATTGTATCACAGGAGACCTGTGTTTTCAATAACATCCTTCAGAAAAAATTTTTTTATTTTTTTTGAAAATATCTATTGACATTTTTCGGATACTGAGTTAATATAAACAAGCAGTCGCGAGAGAGCGGCTGAAAAAAATGCAGGAGTGGCGGAATTGGCAGACGCGCAGGCTTCAGGTGCCTGTGGTCGCAAGATCGTGTGGGTTCAAGTCCCATCTCCTGCACTTTTTTATTGTCCAAAAAGATTCGAGAGTGCTGAAAACCCTTGATTTTACCGGGTTTCTGGCACTCTCGTTTTTTATGCAGACAGGAAAATCTGCAAATTTTCTGCTGCCTTTCTGCTTCCTTCAGTTCAGATAACTATGTACCTTCCCCGCGATACTCTGAATTCCCCTGACGCCATAATACGCAGAGCACCTGGAGAATACGCAGAGAACATAAGTGGTTTTGGGACCGTAGACAATGGCTATGTCATGCTGATAGCTGCTCGTTTCTCCGGTTTTGTTGGCCACTTTTGTTCCGGAAGGGAGCCCTGCCGGAATCTTCACTCTTCTTGTCTGACGAAGAAGAAGGTTCAGCATCTCGGTGGAATAAGCGGAAGAAACACAGGTACCTCTGTAGATCCGCTCCAGAAGAACGCCGCAGTCTTTAGCAGAACTCTTATTCGTCCCTCCGTCGCTGGCGTAAGCGGAAGACGCCGGATGAAGGGTCGTATGGCAGGCTGTGCTGGTATAGCCGTTCTTCGTCAGATACTGATTCACCACAGCCGCTCCGGATACGAAATTTCTGCCGGGGCTGTTGTAACGCACCAGTTCATTATACGCATCGTTGCTGCTCACCGTAATCATGGAGGTCAGAAGGCTTTTGACGGTCGGACTGTAGGAAAGCTTCTTCTGACTGATCTGATCAAAGGTGGACGCCATGACAAAGGCCTTGATAGTGCTGGCTGGATACATGGGAGAATCGTTGATATTCACCACTGTTCCGGTTTTCAGATCCTTTACATAGACAGACCAGGTGCCCGGATAACCGGCAATCATCTGGGTCAGCTGTTTTTTCAGAGGACTGAGAGCCATCTCCTCTCTGGCGCATTTCCTTCCGTCGCAGTCCACATAGGACCCGTCGGGAACCTGCATGCTCCTGGCGATGGTTCCGTCCCCCAGCAGATAATATCCGTCCACCCAACGGTTCACATACTTCTGGCCCTGAGAGGAAATGTAATAGTTCTTCCCTCCCACAGTGACCCAGCCGGCTTCCTGACTCAGGCCTCCGTTGGGAGCGCCGAAATAATAGGTTCCTTTAAAGGAACGGCCGTTCACTTTTCCGGTAAAATCATGAAAATCCGCTCTGGTGCAGAGCTTTCCGAATCTGTTGAAGTAATAATACCCGGCCGGAAAATATCTGCCGGAAACCCGCTGAGGCTGAAGATAACGAATCTGCTCCGTTCCCGAAATATCACAGAGCTTACCGCAGGCGCCAATATAAAAATAGCCGCTGAACAGCATCCCCCGGCACTGAAAACCGGAAAGATAATGCAGTCCATAATCTTTAAAAACAAAACGCCCGATCTTCGTGGTATAGTAATATCCGTGAAATTCCACGCCCTTCGCCTTCGCGCTCCGGATGAAACGGACCCCTTCCTCCTGAAGGAGCACTCCATTCTCATCAAAAAAATAAAAGCCCGTGAAGATTCCATGAACGGCAGGAATCTTCAGATACTGAGGCCCTGTCAGCGGCGCGCCCTTTTTATTATACAGACAAAATTTCCCGCCGGCATACTCCAGATATTTTCCGCTGCCGTTGATAAAATGAATAATTTCTGCGGCAGGCGTCTTCCCTGCCGCAGAAACCGTTGCCACGGGCAAAAATCTGCCGATTATACGGGTACAGAACTCTGCTCCGGCCATCCCTCCTGAAAACAGAAGAAACAACAGGACCGCCGGAAGCAAATTTCTTTTCAGCCTCTTCACTTTTCTGCGGAGGCATTCTCCTCCGTCTCCTGAGACTCTTCCCCGGCTGCAGTCTCTTCCCCGCCGGCTTCCTCCCCTTCAGCCTCCGGTGCGGCCGCTTCCTCTGTCTCAGCCTCTGCAGGAGCTTCCTCTTCCGGCTCCGGGGCTTCCGTCTCAGGCTCCGGATTCGGGCAGGCGCTGCCGCAGTAGGGACAGTACGCTACGTCCTTATCCACTTCCTTCTGGCAGGAGGGGCAGACCTTTTTCCCCTTCCGGTCAGCCAGTTCTTTTTTATATTCTTTCACCGCATTTCTGTGCTCATCCGCCCGGCCGCACAGCTCCGCCAGTTCTCCGTCGAATTCTTCCCCGTCCCTGTAGCGCCTGTAAAGGATTTTTCCCAATTCAGCCATAATCTTCTCCACCGCGCGCTCCTCAGCGGAAATTTTATTCCGGATTTTCTGCGTCTCGTAAAGGGACTCCGCCCTCTCGCTCAGCCCTTTGGCCGTTCTGGACAACGTCTCCCCCAGCTCGTCAAAAAACTCTGTTCCCATTTTCTTTTTCTCCTTTCGCTTTCATTCTATCGCATCACATGCCTTCCTTTCCGGTCCGCATGAAATACCCTCTTCCCCTGCCGGCGCAAAACAGGGCCTTCCTTTATGCGCCCGCACTGTCCGTCAGAAACAGCTCCTGACCTCTCAACAAAATCCTGGGTCCTCCGGTACCCTCGATATACTCCCGGGTGATGATCACCTGACCGATGCTGTCGTCCTTGGGAATCTCATACATGATATCCAGCATGGCGTCCTCCAGGATGGCCCGCAGAGCCCTTGCTCCCGTGTGCTTCTCCATGGCCTTCGCGGCGATGGCCTGCAGAGCCCCCTCCTCGAACTCCAGCTTCACCTCATCCAGAGCCAGCAGCTTCTGATACTGCTTCAGGATGGCGTTTTTCGGCTCCTTTAAGATTTTAACCAGCATATCCTCCGATAAGCCGCTGAGGGTAAAAATTACGGGCAGACGGCCGATAAACTCAGGAATCATGCCAAAATTCCGGATATCCTCCACAGTCACCTTCTCCAGAATGTCCGGATCGTTGTCATACTTATCCTTCAGGTCGGCGTAAAACCCGATGGATGCCTGCTTATTGAGCCGTTCCTTGATGATGTTTTCCAGATCGGGAAACGCGCCGCCGCAGATAAACAGAATATTCCTGGTATTCACTGTGGTGAGAGGCACCATGGCGTTTTTGCTGTTGGCTCCCACAGGCACCTCGATCTCGCTGCCCTCCAGAAGCTTCAGCATGCCCTGCTGCACCGCCTCGCCGCTCACATCCCGCTGATTCGTATTTTTCTTCTTGGCGATCTTATCGATCTCATCTATAAAAATAATCCCGTGCTCCGCCTTCTCCACGTCATTGTCCGCCGCAGCCAGAAGCTTGGAGACCACGCTCTCGATATCGTCCCCGATATAGCCCGCCTCTGTGAGGGACGTGGCGTCCGCTATGGCCAGGGGTACGTCCAGAAGTCTGGCCAGCGTCTTCACCAGATAGGTCTTGCCGCAGCCTGTGGGACCGATCATGAGCATATTGGACTTTTCGATCTCTATTTCGTCCATGGTATCCGTGGCCACCCGTTTATAATGATTGTAAACAGCCACAGACATCACCTTCTTGGCATGCTCCTGACCAATGACATACTCGTCCAGAGTGGCCTTGATCTTATGGGGGGCAGGAATCTTCTTCAGATCCAGAGCAGGCTTTTTTTCCTCCTCCTTCTTTTTCTTCCTGATCTTCCCCTGCTGAGGGGCCCGGTTATTCAGACTGCCCAGGTCGATCATGCTGACGCCGGGCATGCGGAGCATATCTGCAAGATTCAGTTTTCCGCTGCTCATCTGCTGATTCATGGCGTCAAAGCTCTTCTGCATGCAGTCCTGGCAGATGTGTATATTGTTGGGCAGCTCGATCAGTTTTCCTGCTTTGCTCTCCGGCCTTCTGCACAGGAAACAGAATTTTTCATACTCTCCCGGCGTTTCCTCCCGGGATTCGCTTTTCCGGAGACTTTCCTGAGATG
Organism: uncultured Lachnospiraceae bacterium; assembly: GCA_947626985.1. Classification (GTDB taxonomy): domain Bacteria; phylum Bacillota; class Clostridia; order Lachnospirales; family Lachnospiraceae; genus Blautia_A. The sequence continues at coordinate 18,678 of CANQUG010000034.1, forward strand.
AGCGCTCTCCCCCGCTTTTTTCTTCCATATCGTCAAACCTGTCCGCCATACTGCTCCTTTCCGGGTACCGGCGCCAAACCCTGTCTTCTGTGCCCCGGCCGCCTGGCGCATCGTCCTGTCCGTCCCCTGCGCCGGACGCCCGTCTTCCGTCCTCAGCCGCCCTTATTAACGGTTTCATTATAGCACATTCCAGTAAAGTGTTAAACTAAAGTTTTTATTAAATCCCCGGGTAAAAGGGAAGAGCCTTTCCCCGCCCGCAGCCATTTCCGGCCCCGCAGGAGAAACGCTCCTCTTCCTGAAATCTTCTCTCTTCTGTGTATCCCGGTCCATCCGGCCTCATCTCACGTACCTGGAGCCAAGAGTCACCTCCACGCTCTGCTCCGCATAGCCGTCCTCCCCGGCGCGGGCGATCACCACCTCGATCTCCTCTCCGGCGGCATAGTAGGTCAGCTTCTCGGCCAGATCGCTCTTGTTCATCACCTTCTGTCCATCAAAACGGACAATAATATCTCCTCTCCGGATTCCCGCTTCCGCCGCGGGACCACCCTCCAGCGCTTCAATCACAAACACTCCGGACGGCATATTGTACATTTCCGTGGCTTCCACAGTCAGATTCGCTCCATCGATGCCGAAATAACAGGCGTCATCATCCGTGACCTTCTCTCTCGTCTTCCGGTTCATCAGCTCCTCCAGAATAGGCTGCGCCTTGGAAAGGGGAATGGCATATCCCATGCCCTCCACGGCGTTGTCAGCGTATTTCACGGAATTAATGCCGATAAGCTCTCCGTTCATATTCAGGAGGGCTCCCCCGCTGTTGCCGGGGTTGATGGCCGCGTCCGTCTGAATCAGGCCGGTGCTGATCCCGTCCTCCGTGGAAACGGAACGGTCCAGGGCGCTGATCCACCCGGAGGTCACGGACTGGCCGTAGCCCAGAGCGTTCCCGATCGCCACCACCTGCTCGCCCACGGTCAGGTTCTGGGAGCTGCCCAGACGGGCAATCTTGATTTCCCCCATGGTGCTCTCCGGTATATCGCTTTTATTCACGGCAATCACCGCAAGATCATTCTCCGGATCCGTTCCCTTGATCTTGGCGCTCACCGCATTCTCCACATTAATATCGCCGGTCCCGCTGGCAAGATTCAGAGTTTCCTCCTCCGCATTCGCCACATCGTTTCCGATAAAGCAGACGCTCAGCGTGTCCGCCCCCTGCACCACATGATTGTTGGTGGCAATGAGAAGTTCCTCGTCATTCTCTCCCACAATGATGCCGGAGCCGCTGCCGGTGCTGGGATACTCCCGCACTCTGTAGCCGAAAAAGGTGGGAATCTCCTGTATGCTCACGGAGGTGATCGCCACCACCGCCGGCATGGCCGCCTGGGCCACCGCCGCCACTGTACCGGTACCCTCCTGCTCCGAGGATACCAGCAGATTATCCGCCACATACCCGGAAGAGCCGCTCCCGGAGCTTTCTTCCGTGTAGAGCTGCACAGGCGTCAGCGACCCGCTGCCGGAATCCTGAAGGCCGGGAATAAATCCCGCCAGGAAATTTACCCCCTGGAAGATCACGCCGGCCACCAGACCGAACAGAACCGCCATGGAGATCACCCCGCGCACATTTTGTTTCCCTGAATTTCTTCCGGATGTTCCGGTTTCCCTTTCCTGTTTCTTCGGATAAGGCTGTTCCGCGGAGGGGAGATCCTGTTCCGCCGGCTCAGCCTGAACCATATAATGAGAATATCTGGGAGAGGAAGAAGCTTCGTTCTGTTCTTCGTTCTGTTCTTCGTTCTGTTCCTCATTCCAGTTCCATTCATCACTCATATATGCACCTGCTCCCTTCTTTCATTGAGCAGACAGCTGCAGATTCAGCCGTCTCAAATCCATAAAAAGCCATCTTTTACGTTTCATGGATTCAGTGTATCAGGGAATTGTGTTGAAATTGTGTCTGTTTTTTTAAAAATGGATGTTCTTATGTTTCCCGCATTTCCCTGCTCCAGTAGCCCTTATTCATGGACAGCGCCCGCGCCATCCCCCGGGGCATCCGGCGGAAATTCTTTCCCGCCAGATATCCGGCGTATTTGAAGGCGCTCTGGGCAAAAAGAACAGGAAGGAGCCCCGCATATCCATGATTCACCAGGTAAGACGCCGTATTTTTCACCAGCCGGATTCCTTCGCCCTCCGAGGGGATCCCCTGAAAAACCTCCGGATGCTGAACCTGCGATACTCCCACGTCAAAATTTCTGAAAAACTGCTGCAGACAGGAATAATTGTGAGAATGGATCACCCGGGCGTCCGCCGCATAGGCAATTCCGTAGCCTGCCCTGATCATTCCGGCGGCAAAGACCATATCCTCATTAAAAATGGCAGAGTCCGCAAACCCTCCCAGTTCCTCATATACACGCCTGACATATGCGGCGCATACGTTGGAACAGAAATAGGTTTTCACCCCGCAGCGCGGAAGATCCTCCCTCCTTTTTACGGAGGACTCCGAAGGATAATTAAAGTCTCTGGTAAAACGCTCTATCACGCCGCAGTCCCTGCGGGGAATCTGCCTTGCGTAGGCCGCCGCCACATTCTTCTCCTCCAGAATGGGACGGATCAGCTTTTCCAGAAGATACCGGTCCTCCGGAAGGGCGTCCTGCGTCATATACACCAGAATATCCCCTTCACACATTTTGGCCGCGGCAGCTCTGGTGGCTCCGTGATCAAACTCCGCCTTTCTCAGATGATGCACCTCCAGAAGGGGAAATTCCTCCTCCCACTCAGGATTCCAGAATTCCTCCTCCGTGTTCATAACTACGATCTTTTCCACGGGAAGGCTCTGCTTTTCCAGACGTTTCAGAATCGTCGGGAATTCCTCTGCCGGACGATATGTGGGAATGATCACATCCACCGTTTTCCTGTTTGACATCATGTCTGAAGCTGCACCCATCTGCACGTTCTTTCCTTTCCTGTTCCATAGACACAGTACAAGACCATCCCCCCGCTTCGGGTAAGGATGGTCTGATCATGGTTCAATATCCTTCCGCTGTACCGGCATCCTGCTCATAACCGCTCTCACAGATACCCGTCGTCAAATCCGCCGGAATCTCCGCCGCCGTCTTCATAGCCCCCGGAATCTCCCTCATCGTAGCCGCTGTAATCTCCATCGTCGTAGCTGCCGTCTCCGTAATCTCCCTCATCGTAGTCTCCGTCGTCGTAGCTGCCGTCTCCGTAATCTCCGTCGCTGTAGCCTCCGTCTCCGTAATCTCCGCCGTCGTAATCATAATTCCCATACCCTTCATCCTCATAGCCTCCGTAATCCTCAGGCTCCTGATATGTATATTCGGCACTCTCCTCGGGCGTCTGCGTGATAGAGAAATCCCCGCCTCCTTCGGAGACCATCTCCGTGATCCTGTCGCTGTTGAACTGCACCTGAGCAGAGGGCACATAATCCGTCTTTCCGTACAGGAATTCATGGAGACGGGATACATTGCTGCTCAGGGAGGTGGGAGCGATGATACTGGTTTTTGTCCCTCCGGGATAAATATCCGTCATCGAATACTCAAAGGGGAAACCTGTGGTGCTTCCCAGGCGGTAACCGATCACCGCCGGGATCAGCTTCAGAATTTCCGTCTGATTCAGAGAAGTCTGCACCATGGTGAAGACTTCATCCATAATATTGAAAATGGTAGTGAGACCCGCTGTTTTCGCCTTGTCCACCAGCATGGAGATCACTCTTCTCTGCCGTTCGGTCCGCCCCATATCCAGGTTGGCCGTATAACGGATCCGGCAGTAGGAGGTAACCTGCACGCCGTTCAGATGATATGTCCCGATAATCTCCTCCAGGCCTTCCGGAGTCTGGGGCTCCTCCGGAGGCAGCTCTACGGGAGTGTAGTCCTTCCCGGTCTCTTTGGACACCTCGATACAGAAATTGTTCATATGCACGATTTCCGCGTAGGAAAGAGGAATGTCCAGACCGCCCAGCAGATCCACCACGGTAGACAGAGCGTTGAAATCAACGGTCACATACTCCGTAATATCCAGGTCCAGGTTCGTGTTCAGCATGGAAATGGCTCTCTCGGGACCGCCGGCGGCGTACGCGGAGTTGGCCTTGGAATAGTTGCCTCCTCCCACATCCAGCACCGTGTCCCTGTAAACGGAAACCAGCTTCACTTCCCCTGTATCGTTGTTGATGCTGGCGACGATGATGGTATCGCTGTTCTCACCGCTGAGTTCCACGTTCTTCAGCCTTTTGTCGATCCCGAACAGGGCGTAGGTGGTGTAGCCGGTAAGCTCGGATTCCTTCACCTCCGGATTGACGGCGATCTCCTCCCCCTGGATCACGGGCTGTTCGATGTGCTCCAGTCTGGAAGTGAGCTGACCGTAAAGATAGAGTCCTCCGATAAAAAAAAGCAGTATCAGAATTTCCAAAATAAACAGGAGTCTCTTTTTTCCTGATCTTCCCATATCCCTTCCCCTTATTCAGTACGCATTTTTATTGATAAAGCCTTTGAAAAACGTGAGCAGAAGAATCTTAATATCAAATCCCACAGACCAGTTCTCAATGTAATACAGATCGCACTCTATCCTTTTTCGGATGGAGGTGTCCCCCCGGTATCCGTTCACCTGGGCCCACCCGGTAAGACCGGGACGCACCTGGTGCTTCACCATGTACCTGGGAATCTCCTCCTGAAATTTTTCCACAAAAAAAGGTCGCTCCGGTCTGGGGCCTACAAGGCTCATATTCCCCTTTAATATGTTGAACAGCTGCGGAAGCTCGTCGATGCTTGTCCGCCGCATGAATTTTCCGATTCCTGTGACCCTGGGATCATTTTTTACCGTCCACGCCTTTTTTTCCGCCGCCTCCGGCTGCACCTCCATGGAACGGAACTTGTACATCCAGAAGGTCCTGTTGTGCAGTCCCACGCGCTCCTGCTTATAAATCAGGGGCCCCGGTGAGGTCAGCCTGATCAGAACGCACATCAGAAGCATCACCGGCGAGGACACGATGATGGCCAGGATGGAGCCCACGATATCCATGCTCCGCTTCACCAGGGCATTGAAGGTATTCGTCAGGGGAACATACCGGATATTGATCACCGGCAGTCCCAGAATATCCTCCGTGTAGGGCTTCGTGGGAATGATCTTATTATAATCGGGAATGAATTTCGTATGCACTCCCGACTTCTCGCACATGGCTACAATTTCTTCCAGTCTGTCGTATTCCCCCAGTCCCAGGGTAATGGCAATCTCGTCCAGGCGGTTCGCCGGAAGGATGACCGTCAGGTTCGCGATCCTGCCGATCACCTTCACACTTTTGTACATGGTGCCCGCCGGCACATGATCATCCAGGATTCCCCGGATCACGTATCCCCACTGGGGATTCATCAGGATCCGGTCCACATACTCCTCCGCAGCCCTGCTGTATCCCACAAGGAGGATCTGTTTCTGATTCAGTCCTCTTCTGCGCATATCGCGCATGAGGTAATAGATCAGCATTCTGGCGCCCCAGGTCAGACAAATGTTGATGATATAGAAAAAAAACATCATCTGACGGGAGAAATCCCCCTCGTTCAGATAGTAGAAGCCGAACATGATCAGAAGGAATCCCAAGGTGTTGGCCTTCACGATATTGGACAGCACCAGCCGCCTTCCCTGCATCCGCATGGGCTCATACAGCGCAAAGGCCTGATATAAAAGCAGATATCCCGGCACCACGAATACCAGGATAAACATATACTGCTGAAAGCTTCTGGCCCTCACCGCGTCCGCGGAAAAAGGCCCCACAAATTTCAGATACCAGGATAATATATACGAAACCACGATCACCGTGAAATCAATCAGCACATGGAGACGAGTGAAGTTTCTCTGATTATCTTTAATCAATCTCTGCCACCTCTGTCCGTTTCCTGCATGGGAACAGTCTTTTCGTTCTCATCGTTTAATAATATAATAGATGAAACGCAAAAGCAACCGAATCTTACCGAAAGTTTATGAACTTTTTATGAAATTGTTACCGGCGCTCCCCGCTCCCTTTAAGACCGGCGGAAGATATTCACCCACAATTCCCACTGAATCCTCCCGTACTGAGGCAGGTGAGCGAAGGAAAAGGGAACCTTCTTTTCCTTCCGGCTGATCTGGAAGCCGTTTTTTATTCCGGCGGCGTACTCCTTCCCCATTCCCTTCCAGGCAAAAAACAGGAATTTTACGGCAAATCCCGCCGCCAGCAGAGGCAGATTCAGAAGGATCTGAGGCAGAGGCATGTTTTTATAAATGAGATACACACTGTTTCTGGAGGAATACCGCGTCTTGAAATGATTGTACCGGGAACCGGTCGTGCCGCTTCCCACATGGTACACCACGGCGGCGGGAGCATACCAGTTCTCATAGCCGCAGATCCTGGCCCTGTAGCCCACGTCCAGATCCTCCAGATAGGCGAAATGCTCCTCATCGAAGCCGCCCAGTCTTACCAGCAGCTTTCTCCGGTAAATGGCGGCCCCGGCACAGGAAGAAAAAATCCGTTCCTCCTTCTCGTATGCGCGGATGCTTTTTCCCTTTCCTCTGGCGTAGGCCCAGCCCAGAGCACAGTAGCCGTCCCCCGCGCCGTCCAGCCTGTTCCTGTCATAAAACTGAACCATCCGGGCGGAACAGGAGAACGCCTTTTTATGACGGCGGACAGCCAGCACCATCTCTTTGACAAAGTCAGGGTCCGCCTCCGTGTCGTTGTTCAGGAGCAGCACAAAGGGAGCCCGCGACAGACGGACCCCTTCATTCACAGCACGGGCAAAGCCCAGATTTTCCGGCAGGCGCACCAGGCGGACCCGGGGACAGCGCGCCTCCGCAAAAGCGCAGCTTTCGTCGGAGGAGCCATTATCCACCACGATGATCTCAAAATTCCGGAAGGTCTGCTTTTCCAGACTGGCAAGAACCCCCTTCAGATATGCCGCGCCGTTGTAATTGGGAATAATGACCGATACCTCAAGCATTTCCGTTCCTCTTCTCCCGCTTTTCCTTTTTCTCCTTCTCTCCGGAACCGGTTCCCATCCCCGGCAGCGGTTTCAGGGAATAATTCCATTTTGTCAGTGAAAGGTTTTTGTTATAGTAAGGATCTCCGTTTTTCAGCACATCGATCCAGTGACTGCGCATATATTCGATCTCTCTCTGAAATCTCCGCACCTTCTCCTTATTATCCTCCGCTCCTCTGGAACGGGACTCCGCATGGTACAGCCGCGCGTAGGGATCGTACACCACCAGATACCCTTCCCGGTTCACCCTCAGGCAGAGGTCCACGTCGTTGAAGGCCACAGCCAGTTCCTCCGTGAAGCCTCCCGTCCGGACAAACGCCTCTTTTTTCATCATCATGCAGGCAGCGGTCACCGCGCTCATGTCCTGCAGAATGGACGCCTTGTGAAGATACCCGGTCCTGCTGGCGGGCATATCCGTAAACATATGGCCCGCGATGCCTCCCATACCCACCACACAGCCCCCGTGCTGAATGGTATTGGTATCCGGATAGATCAGCTTCACTCCCACGGCGCCCACCTCCGGGCGCTGGCAGACTCCCAGCATTTCCTCCAGCCAGTCGCCGTGAATGACCGTGATATCGTTATTTAAAAAGAGGACATATTCCCCCCGGGCATGGCGGACGCCGTAATTGTTGATGGCGGAATAATTAAACTCCCGCTTCCATCTGAAAAGGCGGATGCCGGGTTCCCGGGAAAGCTCCCGGTAATACCGGAAGATCTCCTCCGATGTGCTGTTGTTCTCGATGATCAGTATCTCATAATTTTTATAGGCGGTTTTTTCCCTCAGGGAATCCAGGCAGGCCTTCAGCGTCTCCTTCTGATCCCTGTTGGGTATTATGATGGATATGAGCGGTTCTCCCTTTACGGGATATTTCACCCGGTAAAAGCCCAGATCCGGCGTATGGCTGACCGCGCCCTCCGTTCCCGTCCGCTTCAGATGGGCCTCCACTGCTCTCTTTCCGGCGTCAAAGGCATACATCTTACTGGCGGGATTATCCGCCGTGGAATCTCTGTGGGTCCTCCAGTGATAGAGAATCTCCGGCACATGGACCACCCTGCGGGAAAGCTCCGTACACCGGAAAATAAAATCGTAGTCCTGGGCTCCCTCAAACTCCCGCCGGAAGCCTCCGGCTCTTTTGAGAAGACTTCGCCGGACCACAAAAAAATGGCAGATATAATTGTTGGACCTGAGAAGATCCAGATTAAAGTCCGGCTTCAGATGAGGCTGAAAATGCTCCGACAGATCCATGGTCACTTTATCCTCATCCGTGTACAGGGCGTCTGCCTGGGGCTCTCTCTCCAGCGCGCAGACGATCTCATAAAGAGCATTGGGCGCAAGAATGTCATCATGGTCCAGAAGTCCCACAAACTCTCCCTTCGCCATGCTCAGGGCCGCGTTGGTGTTGCCTGCGATCCCCATATTTTTTTCCAGCCTGCGGTAACGGATGCGGGAATCTCCGGCGGCGTAGTCCTCCAGAATCTCTCCCATCCTCCCGTCCTCAGGGCTTCCGTCGGCAACGCAGAGCTCCCAGTTCTCATAAGTCTGCGCAAGAAGGGACTCTATCATGTCCCTGAGGAATTTTTCCGGCGTGTGAAACGCGGGAACAGCCACCGAGATCAGAGGGCCGCGGGGAAAGTTTCGTCTGCGCTGCGCCGCAAGGGTTTCCTCTGAGGGGACATAGGCCGCATACCAGTCCTCATAGGGGATCTCTTCCGGCTCGAATCTCTCGTGAAGGCGGATCCAGAATTCCTTCGGTCCGTAGTGCCTGAGATACAGCAGCCCCTTCCGGATCATATAGGGAGACAGCCTGCCCAGAAGCCTTCCCCACTGAATGCTTCCCGTGATGCTCCGGTCACTTTTCATAGGCTTCTCCATTCCTTTCTTTTTTCGAGTCATACCCGCTTATTATAAGTGATTATGTGCGGAAAATCAAGCGACGGATCACTGCTCTTTTCTCCCCCGCCGCCGGATACGCTGAATGAAATTCCGATTTCCGGATATTCTGTATAAGAGAAGACGCTCTCTTTCTGATCCCGGAAAGGGAATATCCGGAAAACTGCAACAATTTTATTAATAAAGTTTAACATTATTCTATTTTTTTTGCAACAAAGGGCAGGAATGTGCTATACTAATGCTTACTCAGTAAAGGAATTCCGCTTCCTGCGGCGGATTTCCCCGTCATCCACGAAAATCTTTACAAAAACAGGAGATTTGTTATGAACATCAGAAAATTTACCGCCGGACTTCTGGCCATCGGACTGTGCGCCACGCTGCTGGCCCGGACGCCGGTAAGAGCGGAAGAAGGGGGCGCTCCTCAGGAGGAAAGCTCCTCCATCACCACCAACGCCATCCCCGGCTGGCCCCAGGGGCCGGACATTTCGTCTACCGCCGCAGTAGTCATGGAAACCTCCACCGACACCATTCTCTACGGCAAAAATATGGATCATCCCCTCTATCCCGCCGCCGCGGTAAAGATCATGACCATACTTCTCGCGCTGGAGAACAGCGCCCTGGAGGATCAGGTTGTGATCACGGCCACCGGAGTCTCGGGAGCCACAGACGGCGGCGCCAATATCGCAGCCCAGCTGGATGAGGAATTTACCATGGAGCAGTGCCTGTACGCCGTCATGATGGCCTCCGCCAATGATATCGCCATGCAGGTTGCGGAACATGTGGGCGGCTCTGTGGAAGCATTTGTGGAAATGATGAACACCCGGGCCAAAGAGCTTGGCTGTACCGGCTCCGTATTCACCAATCCCACAGGACTTCCCGACGAAAATCAGCATATCACCGCTCATGACATGGCGCTCATCATGGAGGCGGCCATAACGAACGATACCTTCCGCACCATCGCCTCCGCTTCCTCATATACCATTCCCGCCACCAATGTTTCCGGCGGCGAGCGTGTCCTGACCAACAATTTTTCCATGATGAACCCGGCCGGCTCCGTATATTACGAAGGATGCCTGGGCGGCAAGGAAGGAGCCACCAGCGCCTCGGGAAGCACGCTGGTCTGTGCTGCGGAACGCAACGGAATGCAGCTGGTTGCGGTGGTTCTCCAGAATGTCAACGATCAGATCAACGCAGAGACCATCACCCTTCTGGACTATGCCTTTGAAAATTTTCAGATGTTCTCCGCGGGAGCGGATGATTTCAATCTTCTCTCCGGCGGAACGGTAGTCATTCCCGCCGGCGCCGGTGAGGACAGCCTGACTGCCGAGGACACGGAAACGGAGGGAGAGATCAGCCGGACCTATCTCTTCGGCGGAACTCCCGTGGGAACCGCCAGGCTGATGGTGACGGAAGCCCAGGACACCTCCGGACTGGAGGAGGGAGAAAAAAACATGGCCGCCAGCGCCACCTTCTCCAGCAGCAAATCCATGATTCCCTACTACGTCATCGGCTGCGCCGGAATCTTTCTGATGATCCTTCTCATCAGAATGCTGGTGAAGACCGCGAAATCCTGAATCACAATGCAAAAAAAGGACGGCTGCGGCAGGCGGAATATCCCCGCTCTGCCGCAGCCGTTCGTCGTCCATAACGCCATATCTATGCCCCGCCGGGCTGCCCGAACCTCACAGAATTTCCTTCAGATACCGTTCCAGAGCATCCTGCCAGGAGGGGAGACGCCGGAAGCCCATCTCCTCCAGCTTGTCCTTGCTCATACGGCTGTTGTGAGGACGCTTCGCTCTGGAAGGATACTGGTCGCTGGTAACGGGCAGGACCTTCACGGATTTTCCCGCCGCCCGGAAAATCTCCCCGGCAAACTCATACCAGGAGCAGATTCCCTCGTTGGTCGCGTGGTAACGTCCGTATTTGTCCGTCTCCAGCATATCCACCAGAAGCCTGGCCAGATCGTACGTGTAAGTGGGAGATCCCACCTGATCCGCCACCACGGTGAGAGTATCATGGGTTTCGCTGAGCTTCAGCATGGTTTTGATGAAGTTCTTTCCGTTCACGCCGAAAACCCAGGAAATCCGGACAATATAATACTTGTCCAGATATTTCTCCACAGCCAGTTCCCCCTCGTACTTGGTCTGACCGTAAGCATTCAGGGGATGGCGCTCATCGTCAGGCTCCCAAGGCCGCTCTCCCTCCCCATCGAACACGTAATCCGTGCTGATGTAGATCATGGGCAGATCCAGTTCCCGGCACATCCGGGCAATATTCTCCGTTCCAAGCGCATTCACCCTCCGGCAGAGTTCAAGCTGATCCTCCGCCGCATCCACCGCCGTCCAGGCGGCGCAGTGCACCACCCTGTCCGCGCCGGCCTCCCGCATGACACGCTCCACCGCATCCCGGTCCGTGATGTCCATCTCCTGCACATCCACACCTACGCCCTCGTATCCTCTCTTCGCCAGTTCATCCATCACGTCGTGGCCCAGCTGGCCTCTCACTCCTGTTACTAAAACTCTCATATCCGTACCTCCTGATATTCGTTATAAACCGCTGTATACCAGAGACTCCGGCCCGTTCCTCACGATACCGGCTTTTATGCCGGAAACTGCCGCCGCAGTCCCGCGCCGCCCGGCCGGAAGGCTTAAAGCTCCTTCAGGGAAAAGTCCTGGGTTTTCAGCGAAAGATTGGGATTGTAATAAGGATCCGGCCGTGAAAAGACCTCCGGCCACCTGGATTCCAGAATGGAAATTTCCTTTATAAACCGCGCTTCCTTCTCCGGCGTGTCCTCCAGTCCCCGGGACTTGGACTCATAATGGTACAGCTCCGCGTAGGGATTGTACACGATCCGATAGCCCGCCCGGCCGAGCTTCAGGCAGAAATCGATGTCATTGAAGGCCACCGCCAGCTCCGGGCTGAGACCGCCCACCTGGTCAAAGGCCGACTTTTTCACCATCATGCAGGCCGCAGTCACGGCGCTGTAATTCTGCGGGGAAATGATTCTGTGATAATAGCCGCTGTTCTCCCTGGGCTGCTGCACAAAGCAGTGCCCTGCGATGCCGCCGAAGCCGAGGACCACCCCCGCGTGCTGAATGGTATTGTCCTCATAGTACAGACGCGCCCCCACAGCACCCACATCCGGGCGCACGCAGTAGCCCAGCAGTTCCTCCAGCCAGTCGCCGCTGATGACCTTCGTGTCATTGTTCAGCAGGAGCAGATACTCTCCTCTGGCGAAGGATGCGCCGTAATTATTGATGTCCGAATAGTTGAAGGGACCATCCCAGCGCACGACTCGGATTCTGGGACTGGAGGCCTCCAGCTCTTTATAATATGCGAAGGTTTCCTCCTCCTCGCTGTTGTTTTCCACGATAATATATTCAAAGTTCCGGTAGGTGGATTTCTCCTCGATGGAGACGATGCACCGCTTCAGATCCTCTCTGTGGTCCTTGTTGGGTATGAGAATGGATACCAGCGGTTCCCCCGGCAGAGCGAATCTGGCACGGTAAAGACCTTCGTATTCTCCTTCCCGAACCTCTGCGGAAATGCCCAGCCGGTCGTAGTGAGCCTGAATCGCCCGCCTCCCCGCCTCAGCGCGGCGGCGTCTCTCCGTGGACCGGTCTCCGCCCCTTTCCTCCTCCATTCGCCAGTGATAAAGAATTTTGGGAATATGGCGGATATGAGAAGCCTGTTCCGTACAGCGAAGGATAAAATCATATTCCTCCGCCCCCGAAAACCCGGAACAGAAGCCCCCCGCCTCATCAAATAGCCCTCTGGTCACTGCCAGCAGATGGGAAATATAGTTGGTGGCGGCCAGAAGATCCGGATTGTAATCCGGCTTCATATGGGGGCTGCTGTATTCTTTGCCGGAGACGGAGAGACGGTCCTCGTCGGAGTAGAGAAGATCCGGCGCAGGCAGTTCGCCCCAGGCTTCAGCCAGGGAAAACAGGCTGTGAGGCTCCAGCAGATCCTCTCCGCCGCAGAATGCCAGCAGGTCCCCCTGGGACGCCGCCGCGCCGCAATTCAGCTTTCCGGCACGGTCCAGGTCCTTTTTCAAAAATTTCACACGGGGATCCTCCGCCAGTTCAGAGAGCAGCTTCTCCAGAACGTCATGTTCTGACCGTTTTTTCGGGGAAGAGGCGCTTTCCTCCCCTGTCACCAGGATCAGCTCCCATCGGGAATAGGTCTGCGCTTTTACCGACTCCGCCATCCTCCGGAGGTTCGCGGGCTTCGGATGATCCAGCGCCGCGATCACCGAGATCAGAGGCATACGTGGAAGCAGTGTGCTCCTCTCCCGTCTCAGTTCCTCCTCATCAGGAAGATGAGCCGAGAGCCAGCGTCCGTAATCCACCGGACGATTCCGCTGAAACAGTCCCCGCACTCCGCCGGTGCGCAGACGGTCTGCGGCCTTTCTGGCGTAGTATTCTCCCTTGCTCATCACGGCGCCCGCAGTGCTCAGGGAAATGGGATGGACCACTTTTTTTCCCTCCTGCGCCTTCAGCACCAGATACAGACGTTTTCCCCGGAGTCCGGAGGCCTCCAGCACAAATCCGCATTCTTCCTCCACCGGACATTCCCGGAAAAGGTCCTTCACGTCCGTCCGGCTCATCAGCTGCAGGGTGAAGGGCACCGGACGCTTCTCCTGGTCAAAAAGACGGATCCTTACCGGTGAGGCGGCGACGGCCCAGCCCTGGATCCGCAGGGTTCCGGCCTTCGGGTCCACCTGTTCCTTTTCCAGATAATAGTGAGGTCTGTTCCGGTATTTTAATAAGGTGCTGATCTTTCTCCGATACCAGAGATGACGCTCCTGCCCGTGAATTCCGAAAACCTTCAGACAGCGGTAAGCCGACAGGCTTTCGGGAAGGAATACACAGGCTTCCACTCTCATGGATCCCGGATGTTCGCTGTCGTGAAGATGCTCCGAGGCGCCTCTGGCTTCGCTGCGCTCCCAGGTCAGCTTCACCGGAGTATCGTCCAGTTCCGCTCTCAGATCCCAGCCCTCAGGGATGGTTCCTCTGAGAGAAAAGCGGCAGGGATCATTGAGCCAGAACCGGCTGTTCTCCACCTTAAACTGATGATATTTCATGATTCGATGATCCTTTCCCTTTCTGCCTGAGCAGAAACATATCCCGGGTTCTCCTGTTATCCCATGCAGTCAGGATTCTCCCGGATATTTTTTCCGCTGTTTCCATTAATCCCTCCAGGAATAATCCGTGCGTGTGAGGCTCAGATTGGGGTTATAGCAGGGATCCCCGGACTTCAGCAGTTCTGCGTGGCGCTGCTGAAATCTGCGGATCTCTCCCTGGAAGCGGCCGGCCTTCTGCAGCGTGTCCTCCGGCCCTCTGGTTCTGGATTCGTAATGGTACAGAAGCGCTTCCGGCACGAATACCACCTTCTGCCCCAGCTCTCCGGCCCGCAGACAGAAATCCACATCATTCAGAGCTACGGCATAGTTCTCGTCCAGACCGCCAAGCTTTTCGTAAATGGAGCGTTTGATCATCATACAGGCTCCTGTGACGGCGCTGACGTCCATGGCGGTGATCAGTCTCCGGAGATATCCCGGTTCCTCCCGGTCGCTCCCTGTGAGCACATGCCCGGCGAAGCCGCCCATGCCGATCACAATGCCGGCGTGCTGCACCTTATCATCCGGATAAAGAAGCTTCGCCCCCGCGACGGCCGTACCCTCTCTCTGACAATAGCCCAGCATGCGCTCCATCCAGTCGGGAGCGATCACCTCCGTGTCGTTGTTGAGCAGAAGGAGATAGTCTCCTGCCGCCCGCGACGCGCCGAAATTATTCACTGCGGAGTAATTGAATTCCCCCGGATACCGGAGAGCCCTCACCCGGGAATCCTGCTTCTGCAGCTCCTCATACAGCCGGAACGTTTCTTCCTTCTCGCTGTTGTTCTCCAGGATCAGAAGCTCAAAATTCTGCCAGCTGCTTTTTTCCAGCACGGAACCGATGCAGCGCTTCAGATCCTCCCCATGATCTTTATTGGGAATCAGTATGGAAATCAAAGGATTCCCGGCGATTTCATAAGTGGTGCGGTAGACCACCGTAACGCCCGTATAGGTCACTCTGGCAGCCACCGACGTGCGCTCATAGTGCTCCTGCAGAGCTCTCAGTCCCGCCTGAACCGCATAATGCTTGTTCTCGCTGCTGCCGGCGGTGGACCCGCCGTGGACTCTCCAGTGATACAGCACTCTGGGAATATGCCGGATCTGCCCGGTCTGTTCTACACAGCGGAGCAGGAAATCGTAATCCTGGGAGCCGTCAAATTCCTTCCTCATAAATCCTGCTTTTTCCTGCAGCTCCTTCCTCACTACCAGAAGATGGCAGATATAATTCATGGAGAGAAGGAGGTCCGGATTATAATCCGGCTTAAAATGGGGCGCCAGAGGAGTTCCTGCGGCGTCCGCCAGGTCCTCGTCGGAGTAGAGAAGCTCCGTCTCCGGATGCTCCCGGAGGGTTTTCGCCGCCTGATACAGAGCGTCCTCCGTGAGCATATCATCGTGATCCGCAAACACCAGATGGGTTCCCCGGGCCATCCCTATGGCGGCGTTGGTGTTGCCGGAGATTCCCCTGTTCTTCTTCAGGCGAAGATAACGGATTCTTTTTTCTTTTCCATAATTCTTCCGGATATATTTCTCAATGGTGTCCTTTTCGCTTCCGTCGGCCAGACAAAGCTCCCAGTTTTCATAGCTCTGGGCTGCCACGGAATCCAGAAAAGCCTTCAGATATTTTACAGGCGTATTATAAAGGGGCGTTACCACTGAGAAGAAGGGCGCCGGCGAAAAATGCTCCTCCCTCTGGCGCTTCAGTTCCTCGGGGGAGGGCCTGTGCGTCCTCTCATAGTATGCGTAGCTTCCCGGGGCAGGAGGCTGCTCTCCCCGGAGCCGCCGCAGGGAACTCCTCACTCCGGCGCTCTTTGTCACCAGGGTACGGAGATATTCTCTGCCCTTTCCGCCCTCCGGATCCTTCACCCACTCCTTCGCTTTGTTCCATTCCTGCTTTACGTCCTGTTTCAGATTTTTCGTCAGGTCCTGGCGGATCTTTTCCAGACCCATCAGCTGTTCTGCCAGCTCCCTGTCCGCAGGATGAAGCTTCATGGAGACAAGAAGAGCTTTCGCCCCATGGGGAACAGGGATTTCCGAGATGGAAGGGTCCTCTCTGGCAATATACACCCAGTTTCCCCGGACACAGCCTTCCTGAATTACGGCTTTTTTCAGGTTCACCGGCTCTTTGTCAAAGGACAGTCTTCCGATTTCCGCCCCGCAGGGCAGATCTCCCGGATCAAGACGTAGGGAAAGGCAGTCCGGGGGAAGCTTTACCTTCACGGAAACGCTCCCGTCCCTGAAGGGGAAGGACTGGGAATCCTCCTCCCGATAGCCCGCTCCGCGGTTAAAAAACACCTGGAGACACGGGGTCATTTCCTTCTTCATCTCCAGAACTCCCGGTGAAATGGAGGCATACATGTCCCGAACAGCGCAGTGTCCCCGGGTGATATAATTCTGGAAATGCCGTTCCATGCGGGCGAAAACTTCCCTTTCGGAGAGGGAGATTCCCATAGGCCCGTAAAATTCCTCCTCGTCCAGGCACCCCCGCAGGGCGCTGGTCTCCAGATAATAATGAATCACACGGTACAGAACATATTTGCAGGGCACCGGAAAATCGAAGGTCCACTCATAATCCAGCACCTGGGGAACCTCGTTCAGAATCAGATTGGAGCAGACCAGATCGATATTGGTAACCGGAGCGCAGGTCTGCTCCCCCGAAAGCGCCGCGTCGCCGAATACATTCCGGAACTCGTCCGTGACGGTAAAAGGCTGCTGGTCATGGATCGCCCTGATCTGACGGAGATAGGCCAGCAGTCTTCGGGACGCATCCTCCCGTTCTCCCTTCCCGATCAGCTCGTCCAGCGCCTCCTCCAGAGTCCGGCCCTCCAGGTACTCCAGCCGGACGCCGTCCTCCTCTCCGGTGCAGACATTGCATAAAAAAGGAGCGCTCTCATACTCTTTATTCAGCAGCTCCTGCCATTTTAAAAGGCTGAGAATGTGTTCCCTGCCTTCCGGATGGAGGGCTGTTTTTTTCACATACCGCTGTCCGTCTCTCTCCAAAATGTCCGTGCGGATGGAAAATGCTTTCGCTCTCTCGTTGGAATATTTTGAAAAAATGATCTGTCCGGCTTCTTCTTTTCGGGGGCGGTCCTCTGCGTCTTTTTCCGGAGGAAACGCCTCCGGAACCGGCATTTTCTCAGCCGCCTCCGCCACTACAAGGAAGGAATTGGAAAATTCCCGGAACATTCCCGTGTCCGCCATGCTGTCCAGGGCCTTCGCCTCGTCGAAAAGCGCCATTCTGGGCCGGTCGAAATTCAGGACATTTCCCTTAAAGTCGCCCTTCTTCGGCAGATAACTGTCGGAGTAGAGCACCATGGGGAATTTATAGTCCGGACAGGGATAATAAAATGCGGTGCGGAAATTCCCGGCACGTTCCAGAATCTTCGCAAGCTCTCCTCTGGAAAAGGTGCGCACGCCCGAAGGGGAGGGATATCCCTGAATTCCGTCAAAATAGAGACCGGTGTGATCCTCCGCGCACCCCGCCCAGTACTTCATACCCAGACGGTTTTCTATGGCGATCACGATCTTGCCCCCAGGGGAGAGATGGCTGGAAATCCTCCGGATCATCTCCTCGTAGGGCTTTTCCGTGCCGATATATCCCTGAGAATATTCAAAAACGCCGATCAGCGTAATATAATCGTAGGTTTCCGGAAGATGCTGTTCGATATCCCGAAAGTTTCCCACCAGGATCCGGATATTGTCACGGTCCCTGTTGCGGTAAGCATTGATGGTGCTGCGCATTTTCGAGAGATCGATGCAGGTGACCTGACCGGCCTTCCGGGCCAGAGCGCCGGTGACGGCTCCGCAGCCGGAGCCGATCTCCAGGACCCTGTCTCTCTTCGTGATGGGAAGCCACTCCAGAATGTTCTGACGGATATGAGAAAAATGGTAGAGTACCGGCCAGCTGTTCTTTTCCCGGATGACCCGGTTCAGTTCCTCCTCCCGGCAGCTCTTCGCGATTCTGAGGAGCTCCTCCTCCACGGGGCCGTCGCTGTAAAGGTCCCGGCCGGGATAGTACGTATAGTCCAGAGTAATATTTCCAATCTTTTCTTCCATGGAACGCTCCTTTACCGATGATTTTCAGACCGGTTCCTCCACCGTCACTTCCGAGTTCATATCATAAAATCCCACCGTATTTTTCGTGGAAATCACGGTGACGCCGCAGGCGTCATACAGCCGGTGGAACACGCAGAATTCTCCCTTCTGATATCCGGTACACCCGAAGGAAAGAAGATACTCTCCCCCCTGAAGGTCCATCCTCTGGCGGAAGGTCACCACGCACTCCCGCCCCGCCTCCGGGTGAGAGATCTGCACCTTCTCGTACATGGTATTGGTACCTGTGATCTCCGTTCCCTGGACGTTTTTGAAGGTATATGCCATAATGGGCTCCTGAATGGATTCGTGAAAATGGATCCTCATTTTTATCTGAAACAGGCTCCCCTTGTCGATGGTGTTGGTGGGAGTTCCCCTGTCGTCCAGCACGGCAAAGGATAGAATCTCCGCCTGTTTTTCACCGTACTCAAGGGCGTTGGGATTCACACGGAAGCCCTCCTGCCGCTCCTCCTCCCGTGCTGCGTCCGTCTTCTGCTTCACCGGATCCTGACGCACCAGGAGCTGCTTGTACATGTCCACCATGGCCTTGGGTTCTCCCACGTCCAGAAGCTGCCCTTTGTTCAGAAGCACTACCCGGTCGCAGTACTTCGCGATGCTGCCCAGGTCATGGCTCACGAAGAGGATGGTTTTTCCCTGATTTTTAAATTCTTCAAATTTATGATAGCATTTGGCCTGAAAGAACACGTCTCCCACGGAGAGCGCTTCATCCACAATGAGAATTTCCGGATCGATATTGATGGCCACCGCAAAGGCCAGCCGGACAAACATGCCGCTGGAGTACATTTTTACCGGCTGGTTCACGAAGTCTCCGATGTCCGCGAAGGACAGGATATCCTCCAGCCTCTGGTCGATCTCCTCTTTGGAAAAGCCGATCATGGTTCCGTTGAGGTAGATGTTCTCCAGGCCGGTATATTCCATGTTAAAGCCCGCTCCCAGCTCCAGGAGCGCGGAAATCCGGCCGTCCACCTTCACCTCGCCCGAGGTGGGATAGAGAATGCCGGTGATGATCTTCAGGATGGTGGATTTTCCGGAGCCGTTGGTTCCGATGATGCCCACACACTCTCCTTCCCTGACGTCAAAGCTGATATCCGAGAGGGCGTAGTGCTCTCTGTGCCGCTTCTTCCTGGTCAGTCCCAGGGATTCTCTCAGGCGGTCGGAGGGTTTGTCATAAAGCTTGTACATTTTCGATAAATGCTGAATCTGTATGACCTTTTTCTTCTCCACTG
>CANQUG010000035.1 GCA_947626985.1 uncultured Lachnospiraceae bacterium
GGTACCGCCCTGCCAGCGTCCGTGGGGATATACAATCTGCGAGATCGTCAGCTTTGCCGTTTCCGTGCTGGGGTACCGCCTTGCCAGCGTCCGCGGGGGATATACAATCTGCGAGATCGTCAGCTTTGCCGTTCCCATGCGGGGGTACCGCCCTGCCGGCGTCCGTGGGGATATACAATATTCTGCCCTGCGAGCGCTTTCGTTGCGGCGTCCGCAGGGATATACAATACTTCCAGAAGCGATATTGCTTTTTGCAGGAAATTCATGTATAATTGCGAACTGAGACAGTACAAAAACGTACAATTTCAAGGATGCCATAAAATATAAAAAAGTTAAGAAAGATCAGAAAGACAGGAGGAAAAAATTACCATGCGAGTCGATACGGATGATTTTGCCCGACCTTGCGGATGCGGGAAAAAGCACCAGATAGAAGTAAAGGAGATCCTCATAGAAGAGGGAGCGGCAGAAAAGCTGGAGGAGGCCATGTCAGACGGCTTTCTCAAGGAATACATCTCTCCGCTGCTCATCTGCGACACCAACACATTTAAAGCCACAGAAGACATCATGGAGGAGATATACGACCGCTGTCAGGTCCTGATCCTGGAAGCGAATGGACTCCATGCGGATAATTATGCGGTGGAGATCGTGGAGAACAACATGGAGGAGGACATCGACCTGGTTCTGGCCGTAGGAGCCGGAACAGTCCATGACATCAGCCGGTATATCGCTTATCATTACAAAATCCCCTTTATTTCCGTACCCACAGCAGCAAGTGTGGACGGCTTCGTATCCACGGTGGCGGCCATGACCTGGAATGGACTGAAAAAGACCATGCCTGCCGCGGCGCCCATGGCAGTTTTTGCGGATTCCAGAATTTTTGCCCATGCCCCCAGGAGGCTGAACGCCTCGGGAGTATCCGACCTTCTGGGCAAATACATCTGTCTCGCGGACTGGAAAATATCCCATATTCTCACAGGAGAATACTACTGTGAGACGATTGCGGAGCTGGAGGAGCGGGCGCTGAAGACCGTGCGCTCCTGTCTGAGAGCCATAGCGGCGGGAGATGAGGAGAGCTGTGAAAAGCTGATGTATGCTCTGATCCTGTCGGGCCTTGCTATGCAGATGGTGGGAAATTCCCGCCCTGCGTCCTGCGCTGAGCATCACCTGTCTCATCTCTGGGAGATGGAGGTGATCAACGATCACCTGGACGCTCTGCACGGAGAGAAGGTATCTGTAGGAACCGTACTGGTTTTAAAGGAATATAAACGAATCGCCCGCGCCATCCGGAGAGGCCGCTGTTTCGTGAAGCCCTTTGAGGGTCAGGAGACGGAGCTCCTGGAGAGCACTTTCGGGCGGAAGGGCCTTCTGGAAGGAATTCTCGAAGAAAATAAACCGGAGCTGCTTCTTGAGGTGGAACCCTCTGTTCTGAAGGAACACCTGGATGAGATCGCCGGTATTCTGGAGGAGCTTCCGGATGAGGAGGAAATGCTCCATATGCTGGAGAAGGCGGGCTGTAAAAAGAGTGTTCAGGATATCGGACTGACGGAGGAGATCATTCCTCTGAGCCTGACGCTGGCGCCCTATGTGAGACGCCGCCTGAGCCTTCTGAGAATAGAAAAAATGCTGGAGATTGACGGAGAGTAATTATGCGGATTGGAATGGGTTATGACGTACACAGACTGACGGAAAACCGCGACCTGATCATGGGCGGCGTGAAGATTCCCTGGGAGAAGGGCCTTCTGGGACATTCCGACGCGGATGTGCTCCTGCACGCGGTGATGGACGCCCTTTTAGGAGCGGCGGCTCTCGGGGACATCGGGAAGCATTTCCCGGATACGGACCCGGCCTATGAGGGAATTTCCAGCCTGAAGCTTCTGAGGCATGTGGCGTCGCTGCTGAAGGCGGAGGGATTCTGCGTGGGAAATATTGACGCCACCATCATTGCCCAGAAACCGAAAATGGCTCCCCATATTCCCGTCATGAGAGCCAATATCGCCGAAGCTCTGGAGATTCCTCAGTCCAGGGTGAATGTGAAGGCCACCACCGAGGAGGGACTGGGCTTTACCGGCAGAGGCGAAGGAATCGCCGCGCAGGCGGTCTGCCTTCTGGAGGAGCGGAACGGGAAGTAAAGGGAGAGTAAAGGAGAAATCGAGATGAAGCTTTTTAATACACTGACCCGCAGCATGGAGGAGTTTGTGCCTCTGGAGGAGGGAAAGGTGCGGATGTATGTCTGCGGTCCCACGGTCTATAATCTGATCCACATCGGGAACGCCCGCCCCATGATCATTTTTGACACGGTGCGCCGCTACATGGAATATAAAGGATACGAAGTCAATTACGTTTCCAACTTCACGGATGTGGACGACAAGATCATCAAAAAGGCCCAGGAGGAGGGCGTCAGCGCCCAGGAGATCTCCGAGCGCTATATCGAGGAGTGCAAAAAGGACATGGCCGGCATGAACGTGCGCCCGGCCACCACCCATCCCAGAGCCACCGAGGAGATCGGCGGCATGATCGAGATGATTCAGACCCTGATCGACAGGGGCTATGCCTATGCGGCGGAGGACGGAACCGTATATTTCCGGGTAAAAATGTTCCGGGAGTACGGCAAGCTTTCCCATAAAAATCTGGATGATCTCCAGTCAGGCTTCCGCGCCCTCAAGGTTTCCGGGGAGGAGCAGAAGGAGGATCCCCTGGATTTCGTTCTCTGGAAACCGAAAAAGGAAGGGGAGCCATTCTGGCCCTCTCCCTGGTGCGACGGCCGTCCCGGCTGGCACATCGAGTGCTCCGTGATGTCCAAGAAGTATCTGGGAGAGCAGATCGATATTCATGCCGGCGGCGAGGACCTGATCTTCCCCCACCATGAGAACGAGATCGCCCAGAGCGAATGCTGCAACGGCAAGCCCTTTGCCAGATACTGGATGCACAATGCGTTTTTAAATATCGATAACAAAAAAATGTCCAAATCCCTGGGCAATTTCCGCACAGTGAGGGAAATCAGCCAGGAATACGATCTTCAGGTGCTGCGCTTCTTCATGCTGAACGCCCACTACAGAAGTCCCCTGAATTTCAGCCGGGAGCTGATGGAGGCCTCCGGAAATGCCCTGGACCGTATCGTGGAAGCAGCCGGCAGACTGAAGGACCGGAAGGAAGCCGCCGAAAAGCGGGAGGAATCCCCTAAGGCGTCCGGGGAGGAGCAGGCTCTCATGGAGACGGCCCGGACCTTTGTGACAAAATTTGAGAACGCCATGGACGACGATTTTAATACGGCGGACGCCCTGGCGGCTGTATTTGAGCTTGTGAAGTTTGCCAATACCAGCGTGACGGACGCCTCCTCCGCGGAGTTTGCCTCCGGAGTGCTGGATATTCTGGCAAAGCTCTGCGACGTACTGGGACTGATTATTCTGAAGCAGGATGAGATTCTGGACAGGGAGATCGAGGAGCTGATCGAGGAGCGCCAGGCCGCCAGAAAAGCGAAAAATTTTGCCAGGGCGGACGAGATCCGGGAGGAGCTTCTTTCCAGAGGAATCATTCTGAAGGACACCCGCGAAGGAGTAAAATGGAAACGGGCATAGGAGAACTGAAAAAACTGTTTCAGCTGGAGGATAGGGACCTGAGGACCTATTCTCCTTTGACTCTGGCCTATCTGGGGGACGCGGTGTACGAGCTGCTGATCCGCACGGTTCTGGTAAAAAAGGGAAACTGTCCGGTAAACCGGCTGCACCGGAGGGCCAGCAGCCTGGTGAAGGCGTCCGCCCAGTCGGGAATGATGGAAATCCTGGAGCCGCGGCTGACGGAGGAGGAGCTTGCCGTCTATAAAAGGGGCAGGAACGCCCATTCCCCCACCATGGCGAAGCATGCCGCCATGGCGGATTACCGCAGAGCCACCGGCTTTGAGGCGCTGATGGGATATTTGTATCTGAAGGAAGAATACGGCCGGATCATGGAGCTGATCCGCACGGGAATCGGAGAGGATGAATTATGAGGGAGCAGATAGAGGGGCGCAATGCGGTTCTGGAGGCATTCCGCTCCGGCAGAAGCGTGGACCGGGTGTTTCTTCTGGACGGGTGCAGGGACGGTCCTCTGAACACCATAGCCAGGGAGGCGCGGAAAAAGGACACCATTGTTCAGTATGTGCCCAGAGAGAGACTGGACCAGATGAGCGAGACGGGGACCCACCAGGGCGTCATCGCCCATGTGGCCGCCTATGAGTACGCTTCCGTGGAGGATATCCTGGACGCGGCCCGGAAAAAGGGGGAGCCGCCGTTTCTGTTTCTGCTGGACAACATTGAGGATCCCCATAATCTGGGAGCGATCATCCGTACGGCGAATCTCGCAGGCGCCCACGGGGTCATCATCCCCAAAAGACGGGCTGCGGGCCTGACCTCCACGGTGGCCAGAACCTCCGCAGGGGCTCTGAACTATACGCCGGTGGCGAAGGTGACCAATCTGGTCAGGACCATGGAGGAACTGAAAGCCCGGGGAATCTGGTTTGTCTGCGGGGATATGGGTGGAGAACTCATGTACCGACTGAAGCTTACCGGCCCGATCTGCCTGGTCATCGGAAACGAGGGAGAAGGCGTGAGCAGACTGGTGCGTGAAAAATGCGACATGACCGCCTCCATTCCCATGAAGGGAGACATCGATTCGCTGAATGCCTCCGTCGCGGCGGGGGTGCTGGCCTATGAGATCGTACGGCAGAGGATGCTGGAGGGAGTATGATCCGATACGACGAGTTCTGTGACGAGGAGCTGCTGCAGATGATGCGGTCCGGAGAGTCGGGAGTGTCCGATTATCTCATGGAAAAATACAAGCATCTGGTGCGGAAAAAAGCCCGTGCCATGTACCTGATCGGCGGGGAGACGGACGATCTGATCCAGGAGGGAATGATCGGACTGTTCCGGGCCGTAATGGATTATCGGCCGGAAAAAAAGGCTTCTTTTATGACCTTCGCCTGCCTCTGTATCGACAGGCAGCTTTATAATGCCGTCCAGAGCTCCATGAGACAGAAAAATCTTCCCTTAAATTCCTATGTCTCCTTTAACGACGAGGAATATGAGAAATATATGGAGCAGCTCTGGGTGGAGAATCCGGAATCCATCATCATCGACAGGGAGAACACCCAGGCTCTTCAGGAGGAAATTGCCCGTATTTTAAGTCCCATGGAAAATAAAGTCCTGGAGGGCTATCTCCGGGGGGACAGCTACACTCAGATCGGAGAGCAGATGGGGAAGAGCTACAAGTCCATTGACAACGCCCTTCACCGTATCCGGAGAAAAATCCGGGACTGCATGGAGAAATACGGAGGACTGTAAAATTCCGCCGGTCCGGCGAGGTTCGGCGGAAGATGAAAAACAGGAATGAAACAGGGATAAAAAACCTAAAAAAACCGGGATGAAAAAAATTAAAAAAAATGCAAATTTCCTGTTGACAATTTCTCCATCATCTGATAACATTATCAACTGTGAGCGGCAAAACGCTTCGCAGGCTGTCTTAGCTCAGTAGGTAGAGCGCATCCTTGGTAAGGATGAGGTCGGCAGTTCGACTCTGCTAGACAGCTTTTTAAAAACCCTTGAGTTGATCAAGGGTTTTTTGTTTATACGGTTATTTTTCAGGAAAATCTTTAAAAAATACAGAACTTATGGTAAGATTAAGATTCCAGAGACGTTTAGGAGGGAAAGAGATGGAAAACAACGGTACAGTTTCCAGGAATTTTATTGAGGTGATGATCGATAAGGATCTGGCGGAGGGAGTTTACGACACGGTGCACACCCGTTTCCCGCCGGAGCCTAACGGATATCTCCACATCGGGCATGCGAAATCCATTCTTCTGAACTACGGACTTGCCAAAAAATATAACGGCAAATTCAACATGCGCTTTGACGACACCAACCCCACGAAGGAAAAGACGGAGTTTGTGGAGTCCATCAAGGAGGATATCCAGTGGCTGGGAGCTGACTGGGAGGACAGGCTGTTTTTTGCGTCGGACTATTTTGACCAGATGTATGAAGCGGCCGTGAAGCTGATCAAAAAGGGTAAGGCCTATGTCTGCGACCTCACCGCCGCCGAGATCTCTCAGTACAGGGGAACGCTGAAGGAGCCGGGGAAGGAGAGCCCCTGGCGCAACCGGAGCGTGGAAGAGAACCTGCAGCTTTTTGAGGAGATGAAGGAAGGGAAATACGGAGACGGAGAGAAGGTTCTCCGGGCGAAGATCGACATGGCTTCCCCAAATATCAACATGCGGGATCCGGTGATCTACCGTGTGGCCCACAGGACCCATCACAATACCGGCGACAGATGGTGCATTTATCCCATGTACGATTTTGCCCATCCCATCGAGGACGCCATCGAGGGAATCACCCATTCCATCTGTACCCTGGAGTTTGAGGACCACAGACCCCTGTACGACTGGGTGCTGAGAGAGCTGGAATATCCCCATCCCCCCAGACAGATCGAGTTTGCCAAGCTGTATGTGACCAACGTGGTTACAGGGAAGCGCTATATCAAGAAGCTGGTGGAGGACGGCGTCGTGGACGGCTGGGATGATCCCCGTCTGGCTACGATTGCGGCTCTGCGCCGCAGAGGGTATACGCCGGAATCCATCCGTATGTTCGTGGATCTGTGCGGTGTGGCGAAGGCGGACAGCTCCGTGGATTTTGCCATGCTGGAGTACTGCATCCGGGAGGACCTGAAGCTGAAGGCACCCCGCCTGATGGCCGTTCTGGATCCCGTGAAGCTGGTGATCGACAACTATCCCGAGGGAGAGCTGGAATATCTGGACGCTCCCAACAATATGGAAAACGAAGAGCTGGGAAGCCGCAAAATTCCCTTCGGCCGGGAGCTGTATATCGAGCGGGAGGACTTTATGGTGGATCCGCCGAAGAAATATAAGAGAATGTTTCCGGGCACGGAGGTGCGCCTGATGAACGCGTACCTGGTCACCTGCACCGGTTACGAGGCGGATGACGACGGGACGATCCGGACAGTGCACTGTACCTATGATCCCCGGACCAGAGGGGGAAGCGCTCCCGACGGCAGGAAGGTGAAGGGAACCATCCACTGGGTGGAGGCCACTCAGGCGGGACGGGCTGCGGTCCGTCTCTATGAGAACATCGTGGACGAGGAGAAGGGCGTTTATAATCAGGAGGACGGCTCCATGAACATCAATCCCAATTCTCTCACCACCGTGACCGCCTGTGTGGAGCCGGCGCTGATGGAGGCGAAGGGGTATGACAGCTTCCAGTTCGTGCGGAACGGATTTTTCTGCGCGGATATCCATGATTCCAGAGAGGGAGCGCCGGTGTTCAACCGCATCGTGTCCCTGAAGAGCTCCTTTAAGCTGCCGAAGGCATAATGGAAAACAGAGGAGCCTTGTGCAGATAAGGCTCCTTTGCGTATCGAAGGATACAAGCATATTAAAACAAAAGAATTGGGAGGTAAAAAAGGATGAAGAAACTCAATGTAGTGAAGAAGGACGGCTGCATGGCCTGCAAGCAGTGCGAGATTGCCTGTTCCGAGGCTTTTTACAAGGAATTTCATGAAGATTATTCCTGCATTAAGATCCGCACGGCCAAGGACGGGATCACTCCGAAGCCTGTGGTATGCGTACAGTGCGGCAAATGCGCCAAAGCCTGTCCCCAGGAAGCCATCACCCAGAATGCGAAGGGCGTATACACCATTAATAAAAAGAAATGCGTGGGCTGCGGCGAGTGCGTGAAGGCCTGTCCCTTCGGCGTACTGGTTATGAAGGAAGGAAATGAGAATCCCAGCAAATGCATCGCCTGCGGCATCTGCGCCAAGGCCTGTCCCATGGGCGTCCTGGAGATCAAAGAAGCGTAAGGAATTTCCTCTTACATACATATGGAAGAATACGAAGAAGCGTCCCGCGGGGGACGCTTCTTTAAAGTCCGGTTATCTCTTCTTTAAAATCCGGTTATAAAACTTATCAAACGGACGGTATGAAAACGCTGAGAGTTATTCTTCTGTTTTTTCTTCCTCTTCATCCGGAGCCTCTTCGGCCTCTTCTTCGGGAAGCTCCGCATCCAGAGCGTCCTCGGCTTCTTCTTCGGGGAGTTCCTCGTCCAGAGCATCCTCGGCTTCTTCCTCGGAGGTTTCCTCGCTCAAAGCTTCTTCTGATGTTTCTTCTTCCGATGCTTCTTCTGCGGGGGCTTCCTCTTCGGCGGCTTCTGCCGGGGCCTCCTCTTCCTTTACTTCTGTTTCTTCCTCAGCTGTTTCTTCGTCATTTTTTTCTTCCGCTGTTTCGGAAGGAGTTTCTTCCCATGCCTTGAAGGTTTCGGGGGCTTCCTTCGCTTCTTCAGATTTCTCAGGGGAAGCGGTATCGTCGTCGGAATCATCCTCAAGATCGTCGAACTCGTCGTCAAAATCGTCGGGTTTGGATTTCTTCTTTTTCAGGACCAGTGCGGCGATCACTCCGGATGCTGCGGCGGTGGCGGCTGCCAATGCTACAAAGCCCCAATATTTGTTCACTTTTGCCATGTTTTTTACTCCTTTCAATGTTAGGCTTCCTTTTGATTTCATAAAGTATTCCTATTGTACTACTTTTTTGGAGAAAAGAAAAGGGGAAGATGAAGAATAAAAAATGTTGCAGGGAGTTTTTATCCGGATTATACTGTAATGTATCAAATACAGAGAAAAAGGAGAAGCTATGGGAAAAATTATTTTGGCGTCAGCGTCGCCCCGGCGCAGAGAGCTTCTGGAAAAAGCGGGAGTATCTTTTGAAGTTCTGCCCGGTTCCGGGGAGGAACGTACTTCCCTGAAGGATCCGGAGGAACTGGTAAAAGGACTGGCTCTGGCCAAGGCCAGATCGGCGGCTCGTGAGGCGGAGGAGGGAACCGTGGTGATCGGGGCGGATACCATTGTGTTCCACAAGGGGAGAATTCTGGGAAAACCCGCGTCTCCCGCAGATTCCGTGCGGACTTTGATGGAGCTTCAGGGAGATACTCACCAGGTATACACGGGAGTGGCGGTTCTGATAAAAAGGAAGGACGGGTGGCAGACGCTGAACTTTGCGGAGTGTACGGATGTGACGTTTTATCCGGTATCCCGGGAGGATATCCTGTCCTATGTGGAGACGGGAGAACCGGCAGACAAGGCGGGAAGCTATGCGATACAGGGAGCTTTCGGCATTTATGTGAAGGAAATTCATGGGGACTATTTCAACGTGGTGGGCCTTCCGGTGCCCAGACTGTTCCATGAAACGGCAAAGGCGGGGATTTCTCTGAGACAGACGGAAAAACAGAAGGAAGGACAGGAGCCATGATCAGAGCGTGTATTTTCGATCTGGACGGAACGCTGGCCAATACTCTGGAATCCATGGCGTATGCGGCGAACACCATTTTGGCACAGTTTGGTCTGAAGCAGCTTCCCGTGGAAAATTTCAGATATTACTGCGGCGACGGGGCCAGCGTCCTGGTACGCCGCGTTTTGAAGGACGCCGGGGATGAAAAGCTCAGTTACTATGAAAAGATGGAGCCCCTTTACAGAGAACTGTTCCGGAGGGATCCTCTGTATCGGGTGTCTCCCTATCCGGGAATTCCCGGGACTTTAAAGGAACTGAAGGAGCTTGGCGCCCGGCTGGCAGTGTGTTCCAATAAACCCCATGAGGCTACGAAGAATGTGGTTGCCGGAATGTTTGGCGATACATTTGACGCAGTTCTGGGACAGAAGCCCGGACTTCCTCTCAAGCCTGCTCCGGACGGCGCGCTCCGGCTGGCCGGCGAGCTGGGCGTACAGCCCGGGGAATGCATGTACATAGGCGATACCCACACGGACATGGAGACCGGAAATTCGGCGGGTATGATCACTGTGGGCGTTCTCTGGGGATACCGTGACCGGGAGGAGCTGCTAAAAAGCGGCGCCAGACTGCTTGCCGAAACTCCCGGCGATCTGCGGAGGATCTTTCTTTCCTGAAAGATCCGCAGGGCTGCAGCCCGGTCTTTGCGCTGCCGGTCAGAAAAGTCATATTCTGTTTTCGTAAAGTATCGTTTACAGCATATGTTTCGGAATATGATAAAATGTGGATGCAAAGGGCGGCGGTAGAAAATTGTGTATAATGTATAAACGCGCTGCTGACGGTTTTTTCGGAGGGGATTATGCCCCGTTTTCCGGAGAATTCTTTGCTGCAGGGTTAAAAAGGAGGATGGTAGAAATGAAAAAAACCGGCGTATTATCAATGATCATGAGCGTATTATTAATACTCTCAATGCTCCCGTCCACGGTTTTTGCCGCGGAGCTCACGGCGCTGGACGGTACGCTGAAGGTAAAAGGCACGGCGAAGGTCGGCACTGAACTGAGTGCGGATTTTGAAAACGTGCTGCCGGAGGGCATGGAAAATGATTGTGTTTCTTTCCTGTGGGAGAGGAAGAACAGCAATGATGAGAAACAGGAGGTCAGCCGCGAAAAAACCTACACGCCTGTGGAGGAAGATGCAGGCTGCACCATTGTCCTGACTGTTACCGGTCTGGAGAAGATGGGATTTACCGGAAGCCTCACGGCTAAGACGGAGGCTGTAGCGGAAAGCGCGGAAGAAAGCACCGAAGAGAGTTATGAGGAGGCAGAGGAACCGTCTCCTTCAGAGGAGGAAGTGCAGGAACCGTCTCCTTCAGAAGAGGAAGTGCAGGAGCCGTCTTCTTCAGAGGAGGAAGTGCTTCTCGCTGAGGAAGAGCTGCAGGAACCGCTGTCTTCTGAGGATTCGCAGGACACAGAATATGATGAGCTCAGAGAGCTTACAGCAGAAGAACTGGCCGAAATAAACGGAGACGTTTCCGGTGAAGAGACGATTGACGAACCGGAGGATGACTGGGAGAACATGAGCGAGCCTGCCGGAGACGACTGGGAAATCGATGAGGCCGTTTATCCGGATCCCTACGAAGAGGATGCGCTGAACGGCGAGGGAATGCCTGAGGAGGAAGCGGAAGAGGAAGAAACTCAGGATTCGGAGGAAACGAGTACAGAGACGGCTTCCGGCGAAGAAACTCAGAATACGGAGACGGAGGGGGAGGCCTCTGACACAGGCGCTTCGGATCAGGAAGAACTGGTGATCTCTCCATCCGTGCTGGAATTTACCTATAATGACGGATTTGAAAGCGGAACCGTTAATATCCGGAATAATTCTGCTTCTCCTGTGAATGTTATCCTGCCCACATCCCAGAAGTTTACGATTGCCGAGCTTGGAGAGGGAAGTCTGACTCTGGAGGCGGGAGCGTCCCGGGATATATTTATTCAGCCGCTGCTGACGCCGGAAGAGCCGTCCTGTACTGAGCAGCTGATCTTCACGATTCAGAAGGACAACGGAGAGGAGATTCAGATCGGTGTAACTGCCACTGCCAATACGGGAGTGGATCCTGAGCCTACCGCGGTTCCCGAGCCCGGGGAGAATCTGACACCCACGCCGGAAGTTACGGAGACGCCGGAACCGACGCCGGAAGTGACAGAGACACCTGCGCCTACGCCGGAGCCTACTGAGACACCCACGCCTACGCCGGAACCCACTGTGACGCCGACACCGGAACCGGTATATTCCATGATCTGCGAACCGGCAAGCCTTGATTTTGGCTCAAAGTCCGCAGGATATGAAGAGGTTCCTGCTGTTCAGAAGACTCTCATTACAAATGATGGAAATCAGGATCTGCATCTGTTTGCTCCTGTAAGCGATTATTATAAGATCGGGGAACTTCCCACAGATATCCTTCATCCGGGACAGTCGCTGGAGCTTCGTATCCGTCCGAAGAAGGGCCTTGCCCAGGGCGTTTATGAAGAAGCAATCCTGATCTCCAGTGAGGAGGGCGTGGAAGCAGCGCTGGGCGTGACGTTTAAGGTGACCGGTGCAGTGCTGAAGGTTACGAAGATTCATGGGGTCAGCGCCATCACGGATATTCCCAACGGCGCGGAAAAGAGCTCCAAGGGTCTGAAGCTTCCCTCCACAGTGGGAATCACTACCACGAAAGGTGAAGATAAAGCCAGCGTGGCCTGGGATGTGGCCAACTGTTCCTATGATCCCAGGGCAACCGATCAGCAGACCTTCACTGTAAAAGGTACGGTAACTCTTCCCAAGGGCGTAAAGAATCCGGACGGCATCAGCCTGAGCGTTTCCGTGAAGGTGACGGTAGGCGCTTATTCTCCGAAGCTTGCCTCTGCATCGGATAACAAGATCACCGGCATCACCGTGGACGATAAGTATACGACCCAGGCCAAGATCAGCTTTACTGCCGTTGGCGCAGGGATGGACAATCAGAATCCCAGAAAGGGCGATACCCGTTATGTTCCGCTGAACTGGACGGTGATCAACACCAATACATGGCAGGACGCGCCGTATACCGCTACCTTTGGTATGGCGCAGAGCGGACAGTATACGCTGACCGTGGTTTATAATCAGCAGCAGTATGACGGAAGCCTCTGGGTGAACACAGGTTCTCAGGACACGAAGAAGGTTGTCTTTAATGTGTCCAGATCCTCCGAGGTATCTCCCACGCCGACGCCCAACAATTACAGTCAGAAGACTGCGGTTCAGACAGGGGATAATACAATGATCCTTCCCTTCGTGATCGCGCTGGTTCTTGCGCTGGCCTGTGCGGTGGGTGTGATCGTCTATAAGAAGAAAAGATGATTTCTGCTGATGCAGTCAGATCAAAGAAGACAGTATAAGATAGTATAAAAAACGGACGCCGTGCCTTCGGCGTCCGTTTTTCGGTTGATCACAATTCTGAATTTGTCCGGATTTCTTCATATTTACGTTCTTTTTTCAGATCATTCCTCACGGATACGACGGGTCTCCTGTTTCAGCCTGTCCATTCTTTTGTCCAGCTCAGCGCTTAATTCGGCGCACTGATATAATTCCTCCGCCATTTCCGCGGTAAATTCCGTATCCTTTTTATACCGGAGCTGATGCTCCAGGCTTGCCCAGAAATCCATTGCGATCGTGCGCAGCTGGATCTCGACCTTCATCATGCGCTTTTCATGCACCAGAAATATCGGTATGCCTGCGATGATATGCAGGCTTCTGTATCCGTTGGGCTTGGGAGATGCGATGTAGTCTTTTTTCTCGATCAGAACCACGTCGTCCTGTTTTAGGAGAGCCTCCGACAGGGTATAGACGTCCTCCACAAAAGAACAGATCACGCGCACTCCGGCAATATCGTCCAGATCTTTTTCAAGGGAAGACATGGAAAGAGGAATGCCGCGCCGTTCCAGTTTTTCCATAATGCTCCGGGGGTTTTTCAGCCTGCTCCGGATACTGTTGATGGGATTACGGTCAAATTCAAGAGAATATTCCTCATTCAGAACATTGAATTTTGTCTCGATCTCCATTATGGCGCACTTATAGTAGGACATCAGCTTGGCAAATTCAATGGACTTTTTCTGCATCCAGTCTATTGTCTCATCATCCACAACAGACATCATCTTTGTTTTGATATCTTCATCTTCCTGATTTCTTATGTTCATTTTTTTTATTCTCCAGTCGTCATCTTGTGAATTTCTATCATTATACTCTGAATCAGGCGGAAACGCCAGCCTAAACTATATGGCATGACAAGCGGAAATAACGTTGTTTTATATCCGTTTGATATAATAATGTAGTTATATGAATCTGGCTGAAATTTCTGCCAATGGACAAATTACAGTACCGGTTGAAATTTTGAAATTAATTTAGAGTAAAAGAGATAGGGAAAAAACGCATATGCGGGATATCAGGAGGAGATTATGAAAAAAGGATATCTGCTCATTTTATTGTCAGGAGTCCTGGCCGTTTCGGGATGTTCGCGGCAGGGGGAGAGGGAGCGGACAGCTATGAGATGGTTCCGGTCTGGATCATCCATGGGGAGCTCCATGAGGACGGAGAAACCCGGCAGTTTCAGAAGGTATTTGACGCCCGGACTGCGGAGGAGATTTTATTCTCATGAAAAACAGATATATAAAAACATAATTTCAAAGAGCGTTCCTCAATAAAAACTGGCTGCTGGGAACCGCAGGGGTTTTCATGGCCTTTGTTTTACTTCTGGCTTTACTGGCGGCGCTTTTTTCTCTGTTTACCGCTAGTAAGCTGCTGGTGCTGTCAGTGCCTTTTCTGGCCATGTATCTGCTTCTTGATCTGTCGGCCGCGGTAAACCTCTGGGATGGGAAACTGAATGTATGGGCTGTTTATCAGCCGTTTTTGAACCCTTCTGGGCGGGGCAGTGATCAGTGTCCTGGGACTTTTTATGTTTGCGGTCAGCCTCTGGCTGAACAGGACGGCGGCCCTGATCTCGGTAACGGCTGTCGTGGCGCTGCCCTTGATCGCGGAGAATTTTGCCAATTTATATAATGAACTGAAAGTATGGTATTATTCGCCCATAAGCTGGATCCGGCTTGATTATATTGAATGGGAATTTATAAGAGGACTGCCGGGAATAAAATATATTCTGAGCGCGCTCCTGGCGATCTTCGCTGTTCTTTGCGGACTGCTTTTTCTGCGCGTGGGTTCTGTGGAATTTCAGTGGAACCATGAGGAGACGGTATGAGAAAAATAGCTGTAAGCCATCTGGGAAAGTCATTCGGAAAGCAGGAGGTCCTTAAAGACATCGAGCTTACCATGGAATCCGGGAAGATTTATGGGATTTCCGGTTATAACGGTTCAGGAAAAACAGTATTGTTCAAATGCATCTGCGGACTGCTTTTTCCGGATAAAGGCTCTGTGTTTCTGGATGGGCGGGAAAGGAAAAAAGGCGAGATCCTTCAGGAGGCGGGAGTTATCATTGAAGGGCCGGCGTATTTAAAGGGGGCGTCCGCATATCAGAATCTGAGACTGCTGTATGAAATAAATAACAGGCCGGACAAAGAGCATTTATTCGAAGTTTTAAGAATGGTCGGGCTGGATCCTGACCTGCGCAGGCCTGTGGGAAAATATTCTCTGGGAATGAAGCAGCGACTGGGGATCGCGCAGGCTGTCATGGAAGATCCGGATATTCTGATTCTGGATGAGCCGATGAACGGGCTTGATAAGCAGGGGGTTCAGGATATGAGAAAGTTGTTCCTGGAAATGAAGGAACAGGGAAAGCTGATCCTTCTGGCAAGCCATAATAAATACGACATGGAACTGCTTTGCGATGAACTGTATGAACTGGATAACGGCCGTCTTGAAAAGCAGTCTTCGGAATTTCTGAAAAAATGAGAAAACAAAATACGCCGTCAAGCCCAGCACACAATTCAAAAAATTACAAGCTGGCAATAAAAGATGCCGCCATATGGGAATGGAATCCTGTACGGCGGTTTTCCTATGTCAAATTCTCGCTTTTCTTTTGGGCTCAAAAGCTTTAATTTTTTGAGCGATCTGGATTCTTTTTTAATCTTGTCTTGTGCATTCAAAATATTTTTTCATATCAATCTTTCTTTGCGTCAAATAGTTTTCAAAGCCTTTTCCAGATTAATCTTTAACATAACTTCCCCCTTTTCAAATTATAATTCCGAACCCTGATATTACGTATAAGGACACACGAATTTTTAAATATGAACGTCACATAAAAAGACAGCTTTCCCTGTCTTTTTTTGGTGAAACTAAAAGCGGGTGTACTATATTGAAGGACAGCGACACAGGATGAAAGATATCAGAACATCATTTGGCTGTTAGTCTGGTATAACATGAAGGAGGAGATAGTATAAAAACTTATGGATATATTCGGGTCAGTACCAGGGAGCAGAATGAGGACCGTCAGCGCATTGCCCTGGGAAAAATGGATATCCCGAAAAAGAATATTTATATTGACAGACAATCCGGTAAAGATTTTGAACGGCCCCAGTACAAAAAAATGGTGCGACAGCTGGAGAAGGATGAGGAATCAGGATTTGACAAAAATAAAAATGGTGTGCTTGAAAGTGAAGAAATCGCAAGTGTAACAGTTATTAATGTTACTGGACATAACATTCGTGATTTGACAGGTATTAATGTCTTCTACAATGTCACAGAATTAGGCTGTCTCGACAATCAATTAACTTCGTTGGATTTAAATAATGCTTCTTCCTTGACTTACTTAAATTGCTACAACAATCAATTAACTTCGTTAAACTTAAGTAATGCTTCTGCCTTATCTAAGTTGTACTGCGGAAACAATCAATTGACTTCATTGGACTTAAGCAATGTCTCTGCCTTAACGTACTTAGACTGCGCGACAAATAAATTAACCTCGTTGATTTTAGGCAATACTTCTGCCTTAACTTGGTTAGATTGCAGCGACAGTCAGTTAACTTCGTTAGACTTAGGCGATGCCTCTGCCTTAGGAGATTTACTTTGCGGAGGCAATCAGTTAACCTCGTTGGACTTAGGCAATGCTTCTTCCTTTTATTATTTAGTTTGCGGGGGCAATCAGTTAACTTCGTTAGACTTAAGCAATGTGTCTTCCGTATCTTGGTTAGACTGCAGCGACAATCAGTTAACTTCATTAGACTTAAGTCATGTGTCTTCCTTAGATGGGTTATGGTGCGGCGGCAATAAATTGGCTTCATTAGATTTAGGCAATTTTTCTGACTTAAAGATCTTATATTGCGCAGACAATCTGTTAACAAGCCTGGATTTCAGCAATAATCCTATTTTGCGGGAAGTCGATTGTAGTTATAATTATATGAAGGATACTTCGATGGTAACTGGATGGAAAGAGAAGGATAGTTTTATTTTTGAACCTCAAAAGACTCCATCTACACCCTCTCCATATCCTTCTGTAGAACCAACCGTAGAACCAACTGTTCCGCCTACTATTGCACCCACAACAACACCGGAACCCACCATAGTTCCGACAACGACACCGGAACCCACCATAGTTCCGACAATAACACCAGAACCCACCATAGTTCCGACTACAACACCAGAACCCACTATAGTTCCCACTGCAGCACCGGAACCCACCATAGTTCCTACTGCAACGCCGATACCTACCATAACTCCTGCTGCAACACCAGAACCCACTGCAACTCCTACTGTAACGCCCGCACAAACACCGACGATCACTCCTTCTCCCTCTATTGTCCCGGACGAAACATTCAGCGCAGAACCGGAGCTTGGAACACGGCGTGTGGATCTCAGCTGGAAAAAAGTGGACGATGCAGACGGCTATATCATCTTTATAAAAGAAGAAAGCACCGGAAAATTTAAGCGCCTTAAAACAATCTGGGGCGCAGATGTAATCTCCTTCTCCAAACTCCTGGACTTTGGAGGAACACATACTTTTAAGATTCAGTCCTTCAAACAGGATAAAGAAACCCATACCAGCCAGTACACAGATCTGGGAAATGAAATCACGCTGACTCTTTCTCAGTACAGCAAGTACGAACAGCCCACTGCAAAGGCTTCCACAAAAACAGGCTCCAGACAGATAAATCTCCAGTGGAGCAAAGTAGAGGGAGCAGACGGCTATCTGCTCTATATGTACAATAAAGAAACTAAAAAATATGACCTTCTGGAGACACTTACAGGCACAGACAGTACCTCCTTCAGTTTTGTAAATGGCCTTAAAAACGGTGAGACATATTCTTTCCGTGTACGGTCATACGCTGTGGACAAAGACGGAGAAACTCAGGTAAAAGGTAAAATCAGTGCCGCTTTTAAGACCACCACTCCTCCGGCCAAAGCCCAAAAGCCAAAAGCTGTTTCCACAACGGCGAATCAGGCAAAGCTCACATGGACGGAAATGAGTACAGCAGATGGCTACAGCATTTATAGATGTACCTCCAGAAACGGCAAATATACCCGCGTTAAGACTATCACCGACAAAGATACGATAACCTTCACGGACAAAAATCTGAACAGCGGAATCACTTATTATTACAAAATGCGTGCTTTTTCTCTGAATCCGGATGGAACCAGATCCTATGGGAAAGCAAGCGCCGTAAAGGCAGTTAAAATTAAATGATCTGTGTATCTTTTTATTACAACAGAGCCATGGGAAATTGACAGCTTTCGGGTGGTCGGGAGAATTAAATAATTTTTCCGACCGCCCACACCACTTTTTCTGATTTTTTATTTCAGATAAACTATCTGGAATGCAATCTTTTTTAAAAGTAAGCATGTAATAATCCGTATTTTTGACAAAATAAAAATTTCCTCCAGTCGCTCCCTGACTGGAGGAAATTTTGCGTCTTCGCATATTTCTGGAGATTCTTTGCTTCGGCAGCGACATTGGTGTCTTTGTCTGGTGCTGTCTGGAGGCGTCAATCAGTGCGAAATCAATGCAAAATTAGTGTAGTGAACAAACCAAAGTAGCACCATTTTTTCCGTTCCTTCCTTGAATTGTTGCTCCCAAAACGCTATAATGAAGTGGCAGTTCCGTCTAACTGTAACCGTAAAATCGGTTAGACAGTATAAATGTTTGGGGATGCAAAAACAGGTACAACGTCCACAAGAGCCGGAAGAAGAATAAGCCGGATGATGATAATCTTGGTTAGCAAAAGGATGGTGATATACAATGGCTGAGAATAGTAAAACCACAACGGGCGGGAATAAGCTGCAAATCAGAAACAGTACGGTTGACTTTCTTGTTTTTACAAAGGATGCCCATGAGGAAGGCATCGAGGTTCGAGTGCAGGATCATGATGTCTGGCTTACGCAAAAGGCGATTGGGCAGCTTTTCGATGTGGATAGAAGCGTTGTCACGAAGCATTTGAAGAACATCTATGAGAGCGGCGAATTGGACGAAGGCGCAACTTGTGCAAATTTTGCACAAGTTGCAGACAATGGAAAAACCTATCAATACAAGTTTTACTCACTGTCCGCCATCATCGCCGCAGGATATCGCATCAACTCTGGCAGAGCGACGCAGTTCCGTCAATGGGCAACAAAGGTTCTGGACACTTTTACAAAACAAGGGTATGTTCTGGACAAGAACAGACTGATCAACGGGCAAATCTTTGACGAGGACTATTTTGACCATTTAGTTTCCGAGATTCAGGAGATACGAGCCAGTGAACGGCGATTCTACCAGAAAATCACGGATATTTATGCCACTGCGGTGGACTATTCGCTGGACAGCCAAATCACTAAAGATTTCTTTGCGACTGTACAGAATAAAATGCACTATGCGGTTCACGGAAACACCGCAGCCGAAGTGATTGTAGCGAGGGCTGACCATACAAAAGAACACATGGGATTGACCACATGGCGCAACGCCCCGGATGGCAAGATCGTAAAAGCTGACGTTTCTATCGCCAAGAACTATTTATCGCTGGACGAAATGCAGGAATTAAATGAGATTGTCACGATGTATCTGGATTACGCCACCCGTCAGGCACGGCGGCATATCCCTATGACAATGGCGGATTGGGCATCAAAACTGGATGCGTTTCTGCAATTCAATGATGCCGAAATACTACAGGATAAAGGTAAGGTGACCGCTGCCATTGCGAAGGCTTTTGCGGAAAGTGAGTTTGAACAGTACAGAATCATTCAAGACCGTTTGTATCAAAGCGATTTTGACCGCTTGATGGCGGAAACAGATTCAGAAAAGGGTAAACAAATCCCGCTCAGTACAGGGCTGTTTCATGAAGAATAAGTTTATATTGAAGAATACTTGATTTTATCGAGAGTTATGGAAGCAGGAGATCCTGCATCACATGGAAATAACAGTTGTTATTATATCCGTTTTAGGATATAATAACGTTAATCTCAAGCTTTCTTTAGATTTCAAGGATGAAAGGGTGAGTTATATGAATCTGGCTAAAATTTCTGCCAATGGACAAATTACAGTACCGGTTGAAATTCGCCGCCTGCTGGGGCTCAAATCCGGTGATAAAATTCTGTTTTATCAAAAGAAGGATGGAGAAGTGGTTGTAAGCAATGCATCTGCACAGGCAATTCGCAGAGCACAGGCTGCTTTTGCCGATGCTGCTGACGTGATGGGCGTTTCCAGTGAAGACGATGTGCAGGCACTTGTAAATGAAGTACGTTATGGAAAGGGTTAATGCCATGCGGATTATTCTCTGGGAATGAAACAACGACTGGGGATCGCGCAGGCTGTCATGGAAGATCCGGATATTTTGATTTTGGATGAGCCGATGAACGGACTTGATAAGCAGGGAGTTCAGGATATGAGAAAGTTGTTCCTGGAAATGAAAGAACAGGGAAAGCTGATCCTTCTGGCAAGCCATAATAAATACGATATGGAACTGCTTTGCGATGAACTGTATGAACTGGATAACGGCCGTCTTGAAAAGCAGTCTCCGGAATTCCTGAAAAAATGAGAAAAACAAAATACGCCGTCAAGCCCAGCACACAATTCAAAAAATTACAAGCTGGCAATGAAACTAAGAATTTCCTCCAGCCGCTCCCTGACTGGAGGAAATTTTGCGCCTTCGTATATTTCTGGAGATTTTCTGCTTCGGCAGCGACATTGGTGTCTTTGTCTAGTGCTGTCCGTCCTGTTCGGTGTTTTCAGAAAATAATTAGCCTTTTCCCTGAATTATCGTAAAAAAATAGAGGAATTTTTCGTTGAATTACTTACTCAACGAAATATTTTCCTCTCTAAAACGTAATTATATACAAAAATAAAATTCATGTCAATAAGCTGGACTTCAATTATCCAAATCAAAAAAGCATGTTTTTCTCAAAAAGATCATACATGATTCTTCTTTTTACTCTATTTTCCCAAGTTTGTCAATAAAAGTTACATGAAAGGTACATTTCTGTGCATGAAATACGTTTTTGCCATTGCTTTTCAAAGCAGATCCGACCTTTGATTCAGGAAATAGTATGTATATTTTCCATGTATACGCAATCTAAAACAGTCAGATGAGCAGTCAAAATGCAAAGAGAATCCGGCACAAAAGAAAGCAGAGGCGAATGCCGGAAATACAGGAAATCTGCGGCTTCGGAGAATTTTTGAATACGAAGATCCGGATCCTGAGGAAGTAATGTGCCGCTGAACCCGGAGTAAAATAATCCATCTGTCACGCAGTCAGATATTTTAGTCAAAGGAAGTTTTCCGATCCCTGGAATATACAGAAAACTGCATATATGCCGCATTTTTTCGTTGAGTAAGTAACTCAACGAAACTTTTCCTGCTGAACATCATATTCGGAAGAGGATTTCATGGAGAAAGCTTCAGGAGGAAAAGGGGGTCGACAGAACGGATGAGAAACAGCAGTATGTGCCTGGCAGGCAGGAGATTCGGAAAACTGACTGTGGAGGAAGATTCCGGAAAGCGCAAACAGGGATGTATTCTCTGGAGGTGCCGGTGTGACTGCGGCGGGGAGATCCTGCTGATGAGGAGCCAGCTGGTCAGCGGGAGGGTCACGGACTGCGGCTGCGTCTCCCGGAAACGGCGGGAATCCGCAGGAGCGGAAGATCTGACAGGACAGCGGTTCGGGGAATTGACCGTGCTTTGCCGGGCGGGGAATGACAAACACAGCCGGGTCCGGTGGCTGTGTCGGTGCAGCTGCGGCAATACGCGGATAGTATATGCCATGCACCTGAAGGAGGGACATACCCGGAGCTGCGGCTGCAAAAAATATAACGTTTCCTATAATAAGAGGAATCTGACAGGACAGCGCTTCGGCCGTCTGACCGCCCTGTACCCCGGAGATACTGAGAACCGTTTCCAGAAGGGAGTCTGGCACTGCCGGTGCGACTGCGGGAACGAGACGGACGTCTGCGCAGGAAGTCTTCTGTCCGGCGTGACCCGGAGCTGCGGCTGTCTGAATGATGAGCAGAGGCGCAGGATGCATGAGCATATGCATTACCAGCATGATACCTGCCTGGAGAGACTCGTCAGGGCACAGAAGGAAGGCGGGAAGAATAAGGCGGGCTTCCGCGGCCTGTATCTCACAAAGAACGGAAGCTACCATGTGATGATCACCTTCCGCAAAGTGCATTACAACCTTGGGTATTTTAAAAGCTTTGACACGGCGGTCCAGGCCAGGGTGGAGGCGGAGAAGGCGCTCCATACAGGGTATATGGACGCGTTTGAGAGGTACTGTGAAAAGGCCGGGGAGGACGCCCGGTGGGCGGAGGAAAATCCTTTCTTTTATAATGTGATGCGCGTCAACGGGGAATTCCTTGTGGATACCAATGCTTTATAAGACGAATCAGAAGGATGGTGCGGAAATGATTTTCGATGTGTGGAGTGTTCAAAGATGTCCTGCAAAGCGTTTTTTTCTCTGCTCGGAAGGAAAAGAATAAAAAATATGCTGCTCCTTCTGCCTGTCATGCTGGTCGGCTCGCTGCTGGAGATGCTGGGGATGGGCATTATCGTTTCCGTCTGCACCTTGCTCGTGAATGACCGCTGGTTCTATGAGAATCCTGCAGTTCTGCGGGTATGCAGCCTGCTGCATTTGCAGCAGGGAAACGATATGATCGCAGCCATCCTTCTTGCGCTGTTTGGATTATACATATTCAAGGCGTTGTATTTGGCCTGGGAGAGTTATGTGGTGGCGAAATTTGTGCGAACAACCCGCTGCGAGGTTTCCGACAGATTATTTCGGCGCATCGTCCGTGCGCCTTACCCTTTTTTTGTCCGGCATGGCACAGCGGAGATACAAAACCTGCTGGGACGGGATGCGGATCAGTTCGGCATTGGCCTGAACTCCTGTATGCAGCTGCTGCTGGATGGACTTGTAGCGCTGGGGATGTGCGTGTTTCTGATGATCGTTGAACCGACAATGACCCTTTTTCTGGCAATCGGAATCGCGCTTCTGCTGCTGCTGACCCGGCTCGTGCTGAATCCCATCATACAGCGGGCTTCGCAGAGGCAGCGCATGGCAGTCAGGGCCCGGTGGACGTGGCTCCATCAGGCGGTGGCCGGGATCAAAGACGTCCGAATCGGGCGGCATGAAGGCTTCTTCAGTGCGCATTTTGAAGACACAAATGAAGCATTTGCACGGACAGAGTACCTGAAGCAGTTTTGGACGAAGCTTCCGGTACTGTGTATTGAGACGATCGTAGTGCTTTCGGTGCTTTGCTACCTCCTCTTCCTGGCACTCAGAGGTGAAGAGTTGTCACTTTATATGCCGAGCCTGTCAGCGCTGGCGCTGGCTGCAATTCGGCTCTTACCCGCCTGTAACGGGATCAACTCCAGTCTGACCCAAATCGGCTATGTCAAACCGTCTGTGTACGCGATTTGCGAAGCCATGGAAGAGACAAAGACCGGCAGTTCCTGTCTGGAACGGCCGCAAAAGGGAATCGAGTTTTCTCAGGGAATTTCCTTACACGACGTTTCCTATGCCTATGAGGGCGGAGCGGAGGCGGTGCTGGAGCATGTGGACATGGATATTCCCGCAGGAGCGGCAGTGGGTATCGTCGGCCCCTCCGGGGCAGGCAAGACTACTCTGCTGGACATACTGCTCGGTTTGCTGGTTCCGGAGCATGGGCAGGTTTGCATCGACGGCATCCCCATTTCGGAGTGCT
The DNA here is from genome assembly GCA_947626985.1 of uncultured Lachnospiraceae bacterium. Classification (GTDB taxonomy): domain Bacteria; phylum Bacillota; class Clostridia; order Lachnospirales; family Lachnospiraceae; genus Blautia_A. Next base: position 23,378 of record CANQUG010000035.1, read on the forward strand.
ATGAAAGCTATCTGCAAAGGGTGGCCTATGTGCCGCAAACCACCTTTCTTCTGGACGATAGCGTTCGGGGCAATGTGGCCTTGGGCCAGGAACCGGGGCAGATCGACGACGGGCGCGTGTGGACGGCGCTGGAACGGGCGGCGTTGGAGGGAATGGTTCGGGCGCTGCCGACCGGCCTGGACACGCAGGTAGGCGAAGGCGGCATCCGCTTTTCGGGTGGGGAACGGCAGCGGCTGGGACTGGCGCGGGCGATGTACCGCAACCCGTCTGTAATCGTGTTCGACGAGGCGACCTCGGCGCTGGATCTGGACACCGAGGCGGAAGTGCTGCAATCTATCGCGCGGCTGAAGGGCAAAAAGACACTGATCGTCGTCTCTCATCGCCCGTCAGCCATCGATCATTGCGATCGGGTCTATCGGGTTCAGGATCGGGCGGTGCGGCGGGAAAAATAGCACGCTTTGAAACATAGGCCGGTTCGTTTTTAGTATATCAAACTTGGAGGAAATGGTTCATGAACATTCTGTTGTGCGGACATGGCGGGGCATTTTGCCGGCAAATGATCCAGCGTTTCAACAAGGAGCGGCATTCGGTTTACCTGATTACGGGTGCGGAAGGTCAGGACGGCCTGGGCAGGCTGGGTGCGTTCCAGGCCTATCCCTTCTCCTATTCCAATGAAAACATCTCGCGGATCATGCGGAGCGCCGCCCCGGACGTGCTCATCATTCAGGGGGCGCACGACCCGCTCTATGACTGGCGCAGCGCCGACCGGCAATCGGTGCGCTTTCTTTCTGATCTGACCAATCTGCTGGTGGCGTCCGAGGCAGTGGGTGTTCCCCGCGTGATCTTCCTGTCGGCACTGGGGGCGCAGCAATATCAGGATGGGCGCCTGTCCGCCTTTTCCGACGCCAATGAGCGGGAACTTTACCGCATACTGAGCTGCGGCGAGGATCTCGTACGCGCCTATTCCAATGAAGATATGCGTACGACCGTGCTGCGCCTGCCGCCCGTGTTCAGTGGAAGCGACGACGCCTACGATGTGGGCAGTGCCTGCCGCCGCATGGCGGAGCAGTACCTTTGGGAGCATGAGCTGTATTACGTTCCCGATGAGAGGCATCAGGAGATTTTCTATCCTGATGCGGCTGAGGCAGTGTACCGGGTCGTGAAACAGACGGAATCCGACCCGCTCATTCAGGCAGGAGGGTTTCCATTTGCGGAGCGGAGCTTTGTCGAAGCGCTGAAGGCAACCGGTATCGTGGAAGAAGGCATCCTTCGGCTGCGGGAGGAGACGGATGTGCCTGTATCCGCCTTTGAGCCGAATCTAACGCACGAGCTGGATCTTCGGCTTAAGTATTCGGTGGAAAATGTGGCGCGGCCGCTGCTGGAGGAATTGCGAAAGCACCGCGAGAGGGAGGAGCGCCGCAAGAGACATAAGGATTCCTTCTGGCGGGAGCATCTGCTGCCGGTGCTGGAAAACATTGGCCTGTTCTGCATCATACTGCTTATCACCTGGCTGATCCGGGACACCTGGGTGGGAGAAAACCTGAATCTGTTCTATATCTATGTGTTGGTGATCGGCGTCACCTGGGGCATGGCGCATTCGCTGTTTGCGTCGCTGTTGTCCGGATTCGCACTGTTTCTGCTGATGCAGGAGCGGGGCGCGCCGCTGGTACTCGACTACGGATTTTTCGTGCGTTTTCTGGAACTGCTGGTGCTGGGTGTCATCGGCGGCTATATGCGGGACAAGTACCGCCGCAAGAATCGGGATCTGGTGGATGAGAACGATTTCAACCAGAACGAGGTGCGCGACCTCACCCGCATCAACGACAGCAACGTTTACGTGCGCAATCTGTTCGAGAAACGCCTGATGGGCTACCGAAACAGTCTGGCGCGCATCTACGAGATCACCAGTCAGCTGGATTATATGGAGTCCCGCAAGGTGCTGTTTCACGCAGTGCAGGTGCTCACGCAGATCATGGAGACGCCCCACGCGGCGGTATATGTGGTCAGCGGCAGCAGCGGCTTCTTCAGGCTTGCGGCCTCCAGCTCGAAGCGGGCGCGGCAGATGGGCAAATCCATTCTTTTTGACGAGAAATCGTTCCTGTACCGCAGCCTCAGCCAGAAGGAGAACTATCAGAATCGGCTTCTGGAGGAAGGCAGACCCACCTTCGCCGGAGCGGTCTATCGCGGGGATGCTCCCGCTGTGATCGTCATGGTGTGGATGGATGAGATCGAACAGGTGAACCTGTACAACAGCAACATGCTGGCCATACTGTGCCGCCTGCTGGAAAGCTCGATCCACCGCGCCGTGCTGTATGAAGAGTCGGTCTACCGGGATTCGTATCTGCCGGATACGCGGATCATGGTTGAAACGGCGTTTCGCAATGTGCTGGACACCTTCGAGGAGGGACGGCTGCAGGGGCTTTTGGAGTATGTGTTGTTTAAGGTGAAGGCGAATGCTCAGGAGCGCGCCCGTGCGGCGAGCCTGGTGCGTGACACGGATGTATTGGGTGAAATGAACGGCGAACTGTACGTGCTGCTGGCTAATTCCGGAGCGGAGGATGCCCACTTCGTCGTGGATCGCTTCGCGGCGAATGGAATGGGATTGGAGGAAGTCAGTCAGCTGTGAGTGAACGCAGGTTTGTGGTTCGCGGAGGAGAAATCAATGGAAGATACAATTCGGGGAATATGGCATTCAGATAACGAAGCGGCCGCCAGACGGCTTCAGCCCTTTGCCGTGTGGGTCCGGCACTGTGTGAACGCGGTGCGGGATTTCTTCCAGGGGATGAGCGACTTTGAGATCGTCAGACTGATCCTGCTGATCAACTTAATCGTCGTGGCGCTCTACCTGCTTTTCCACCTTTGGAAAAAGCGCTGGAAGAAGGGCCTGCTGCTCTCGGTGTTCATGCTGGCGATGCCGGTGGTGGGGCCGCTGTATCTGTTGTTCGGGGAGCTCCTTCAGGCGATCCAGAAGCTGTTTGGCAATCGAACCGTGAGTATGGAGGAATTGAGCTTCGATCAGAGCCGTGTGCGAATGATACTGGACGCGGATGTGGAGAAGGAGCGCAATGTGGTTCCGGTAGAGGAGGCGCTGCTCGTGTCGGACAAACAGGACAAGCGCGTACGATTCCTGGAGATTCTCAAGCAGAAGCAAACAGAACCGCTCAGCACCATTCGCAGCGCGGTGGAGAACGAGGACTCGGAGATCGCGCATTACGCCGCCGCTTATGTGACGGACACGATCTCACGTGTCAAGGAGCGCGAGATGACCTTGCGAAAGGCATTTGAAGAGAATCCGACGCTGGAAAACTGCGAAGCATACACGCAGCATCTGCGAAAGGCGATGGAGATGAACGTGTTCGAGGGCGCGGAGTGGCGCAGGTATCTGGAGAGGCTGGAGCAGAGCTATTTTTGGCAGAATGAAAAGACCTCCCGTCCCTGTTCCGTCCGGGATATGGCGGGAATTGCGCGGCAGTGGATGAAGCTGGGGGACATTCAGAGCGCCGGTCGCTGGATTGACCGGCTGCGCCCACGGTGCTATGAGGATCTGGACGCGTTTAAGGCGTGTGCGGTGTACGACTATCGCCGCGGAGACCGCGCCGATTTGATGGAGCTGTTGGAAAATGTGCGCGGTTCTGCGTTGGAGCTGGACAGTGAAGCGCTGGACTGGATTCGTTTTTTTGATCGATCCGCGTAAGGTGTGAAGGTAAATGGGATATGGATATGATTATTTGGCGTAACGTTCTGACACTGGTGGAGATTGCGGCAGGATACGGCCTGCTGTGCGTCTGTCTGCCATCGCTGTGCCTGCGCGATTTCGTGCAGGACAAGCCGCTGACCTATCGCTTCATTTTTTATCAGGTCTGCGCAAATATGTACCTGATCCTGTGGGGGTTCGTGCTGGCTTTCCTCAAGAGCTTCAACACGATCACCCTCTGGCTGACGCTGGTGCTGCTGCCGCTGGCAGCGACGGCATGGAGAAAGCGGGAGACAGTCACCGTGCGCTTCCTGGCAGCCAGGGAGACTGCCGAGACCATCCTGACAGGCATGTACGGTATGCACGCGCTCTGGCGCAATCTCATTTTGTCCCTGCGACGCCGCTGCAGGCGTATCTACTGCCGTTATATCAAGGGCCATGTTTGGGAATTGCTGGGGATTTGCGCAATGTTTGCCCTCGTCTTGTTTTTGTATGGGCAATACCATTTAACCACTGTGGGTTTTGCCTACGGTGATGAAAATGTCCACTTTTATTGGGAAAAGGAGTTACTTCATGGGAATCCATTTCCTTCAGGAATGTACCCACATGGCATGCACTTTTTAGTTGCATCGCTGTCGGGAATGTTTGGCATCACAATCAGCAGGGCAGCCCTGCTAATAGGGATCTTTAATGATTGCCTGCTTTTTTGTATGCTGTATTTGGTTTTGAAGGAGACCTTTTCATCTCGAACCGCAGTACTGTTCGGCATAGGTTTTTTCCTTACAACCAATATGTTTGAACGTATTGTCTGGTGGAGATACCAGTCAGCGCTCCCAATGGAGATGGGGCTCATTCCTTACTGTACGATGTTTTATGCACTGCGGCGTTATGTGGATAGTCGCGACGGCCGTGACTGGCTGCTCGCTGTCCTCTCTCTGGGATGGTGCATTCATATTCACTTCTATGTGGCTATCCTGGCGGCACTTACTTGTGTAGCATTCGGAATCGCATTTCTGATGCCGATACTTAAAAAAAAGATACTGCATTGGCTTATCATCGGCGGACTCGTGGGATCTATGTTAGGGTGTATGCCATTTGGCCTGGGATATGTTTTGGGCTATCCATTTGAACGATCTATGGGTTGGGCCTTAGGAGTGATTCAGGAAGAATCAGAAGCCATAAATGCAGCCATGGCACTCACGGAGCTCAGCCAAAGTGAAGCGGAGAATGAGGTAATAGACGCAGGAACTGTCTTTACTATGGAAGAGTTTCTGGATGAGGCATTCTTTTGGTCGGTAAAAAATCCAGCGGCAAGGATTGTGCTGCTCATCTTGGATATGATCGTTCTATTATGGGGACTTTTGGGAGCCGTATTTTCCAGAAAAGATCGGCTTCGCTGTCTTATGATACTATTCTATGGCTTGACCTGGGTGGTTGGGCTGGTCATATCGACAGGTGTCATTCCCCTGTTTGATCGAGGACGATTCAGCGTGTTTTTTGGATTTATGTCTACGCCCCTCTTCGTGTTACCGGCACAGTTCTTCCACGATACGGCGGTATTGATGCACATTAGACCGAAGTATGCTGAAATGAGCCTTACTGTGGTCGTCCTTACTTTTTTCTTCTTCATGGCTAGAGGTGGTTATGTAAGAGATGATTTCGCAGTTGAAACAGGAATTATTGAAGAAGGCGATATGGAAACCGGTTATCGCCTGATGGATGAATATCCAAACCAGACATGGACGATCGTTTCGACGACATACGACCTCAATTTTGTTCGGTATTATGGCTATCACACTGAGATCATTGATTTGATAAAACATCTTGACGCGCGGAAGGGAAGCTTGCATTTACCTCTGGATGAAGATCACATCTATGTGCCAACCAAGGATATTTTCGTCGTTGTAGAAACTAAAATAGATCAGTATGACGAGCGGAGTTATTTCCGAAACAGCCATATAGGTGGCGGAGGTATGCTGGAAAACCGCGGCGATCCGACGCCGGAGCTGGCGCTGACGGATCTTCCGGAAACGGATCTGCTGAATGACGTTCATATATACTTCTATCCCTGGCGCAAGGTCGTTATGTCGAAATTGTATTACTGGATGGAAAAGGTGAAGGAAACCTATCCCAACGAAGTATCCGTATTCTATCAGGACGAAGTTGTCACCGTCTACCATATTCGCCAGGACGAATATTTTCCGCTGGATCTGATGCTTGATTATCAATCCGATCTGCGGTGACGATTGAAGGGAGGGAAATGTGACGTGCAGAGGATAAACTTTCGGACCAGGAACCAGCTCAAGCGGAACGTGTACATTTATATCGTTCTGTTCTTCCTGGTGTTCCTGGTGGTGTTTCTGCTGTTAGCCAATCTGGATCGAATCGTTGCGCAGTACAATCGGGCCTCGGAACACTCCCAGGAACTGCGGATCCAGGCCATCTTCGAACGTCTTCGCTCGGAAGGGACTGACTCGGCCATTAACGCTGATACAACGACAGGCGTTGTGCCTGTTTCGGAAACAGAGGGAATCTGCGAAGTTAGCTTGCTCGGTACTGATCCCATCTGCAAGCTGTTGAAGAGTCACCTGAACATGCTCAAGCAGCCATGGAAGCAGATCACTGCCGGGGGAGAAGCATCGGGGCTGATCATTGTGGCGGAATCACAAGTCAGTCAGGATACGATGAATTGGCTTCTGGAGCAGAACGATGCGGGCGTACACCTGCTGTTCATCTCCATGCCGCCGCGGGAGGTTTTAGAGCAAGAGGAAATGCGCGCTCGGCTGGGAATCGCAACCGTGGGGGAGAAGATTACCTATCCCGGGATGCGCACAAGCAAAGAGATGATGCTGGGCAATATCCTGGAATACGACGGAAGCGACGAGGAGGAGGGAAGCCTGGACGTTGAGGCTTATGACATCATACTTACCCAGCAGATCAAAGTATTCGCTCACGCGCTGACGGAGGATCATCTGGAGCGCGGCGTTACAGAACTCCCTCCGCTGTTCTGGCGCTGCGCACCAGGCGGCGGGAAAGGGGATGTCTACGTCTGCAACGGCAATTTTCTCTCAGATGAAACCGTCTATGCCCTGCTGCCTACTGTGTTGGGAGACATCCGCGGTAGCTATATCTATCCCATCGTCAATGCCTATTGTACGATGGTAGACGGTTTCCCATACGCAGAAAACGAGGAGCGTGAGATGTGGCGGGAGTTCTACAGCCGGGACGGCTTCGGCATTCAGCGCGAACTGCTGCTTCCTGAATGGGAGCGTATAGAGAATATATACGGTACAGCGCTGACTTACTTCTCTCCGGCCTGCGAAGAGATTCAGACCGAGGCCGGTGAGGAGATGAGCTTCTATCATACTGAATTTCAGCGGGGCAGTGCGGAACTGGCCGGAAAGAGCGGAAATGTATTCTATTTGTATGCCCCGGATGAGCCGCTGCGTGTCGCACCTATAGAGCCCGGCTTTTCATTTGAAAGCAATGGAACACTCCAACTCCCCTATTTGGGCGGTGACTGGCTGTCAACGAAACAGAGCCTCTTTCCCACGGCGGGTCTGGCTCGTGGTCTTGGTTACGTCGGCCTGTGCATCGACGTGCCGGAGCTGCTGGAGATCGGGGAGAAGGTGGGACTTCCGAAGTTCTTTGAGCAAATCGAATCGCTCCTGGGTTATCAGAGCACCCTGTATCCCTGGCTGGAGCGGACGACAGCCCAGGAGGCGGTGGAGCGGATCGATACCTACATGAATCTTCAGCCGGCCTATACCTATCATGAGCTTGGTATGACGGTAGAGCTCGGTCACTTTGAGCGGGAGGCCTGGTTCCTGCTTAAAACCTACGGTAAGGATCCGGAGATTGACAACGGAACGATTGAGAAGATCGGAGAAAACACCTATCTGGTGGAGATCACCGCCCCGGTCGCGGAGATCACATGGAGCAGAGAGGAAGAATGAGAATGAGAGTCTGTCTGATTATCGAGGGCGCTTACCCCTACATTCAGGGCGGTATGTCCAACTGGGTGCAGCAGCTGATGCTGAAAATGCCGGATGTGGAGTTTGTGGTGCAGAGCATCGCGGCCGACCGCACCAGCCACGGGGAGTTCAAATATGAGATTCCTCCGAACTGTCTGGAGATCGAGGAAATCTATCTTCAGGACGACGACTACATTGATATGCGCACGCAGAAGAAACTGCGCATGTCGGATGACGATTACTATGCCCTGGAGGGGCTGATGTTCGGCACGGAGGTGGACTGGGAGCGCGTGTTTCACTTTTTTGACCGGAAGAACGTCTCTCTGAATGCCCTGCTCACCGGCAAGGATTTTTTGAGCATGACGCTCAACTATTATCAGAAGAATTATGTGCGCGTCACGTTTACGGATTTTCTGTGGAGCATGCGTTCCATGTACCTTCCGTTGTTCTCCGTTCTCAAGGGGCATCCGATGAAGGCTGATTTTTACCACTCCGCCTCTGGAGGATACGCCGGCATACTGGGAAGCATGCAGCGTTCCCTGTACAGGAAACCATTCCTCATGTCCGAGCACGGCTTCTATACCCGCGAGCGCGAGGAGGAGATCATTAAAGCCGACTGGGTGCAGGGGGTGTACAAGGATCTGTGGATCGCCCAGTTCCACAAGATCGGCGACTGTTGTTACCGCTACGCGGACAAGGTGACATCGCTGTACCCGGACGGCAGGCGCATACAGATCGAATCGGGCTGTCCCGCTGGAAAGACCCTTGTGATTCCCAACGGTATCAACCCTGAGCGCTTCAGCGGAGCTGCGCAAAAGGCGGAGGACGATCCCTGTATCAACGTGGGCGCGCTGCTGCGTGTCACGCCTATCAAGGACGTCAAGACGATGATCCGCGCCTATGCGCTGGCCAGAGAGCGCTGCCCCAGGCTGAAGCTATGGATCATGGGCAGTCTGGATGAGACTCCGGACTATGCCCGGGAATGTCAGGAGCTGGTGCAGGAGTTGGGGGCGCAGGATGTGGAGTTTACCGGTCCGATTCGTCCGGAGGATTACATCGGCAGGATGGACATGATGATTCTGAGCAGCCTGAGCGAGGGACAGCCTCTGTCTATATTGGAAGGCTTCACGGCAAAGAAGCCCTTCATCGTCACAAACGTGGGCAACTGCCGGGGATTGATCGAGGGCGAACGGGATGCCTGGGGACCCGCCGGGATCGTGGTGCCCATCATGGGCGTGAGCAAAATGGCGGAAGCGATTCTGAAACTGGCCAACGATCCCGAACTGCGCCAGCGGATGGGCGAGGCCGGAAACCGGCGCGTCCGACAGTTCTACGATGAATCGGACATCATGAGCCAGTATCGAAGAGTCTACGAAGAGATGGCTGCACTGCAGGAGGGATGAGAGCATGGCAGGTATTGGATTTGAACTCAAGAAGATTTACCGCAAGGATGGTATCTCCCGGGCGCTGATCGGCGCGGGCTACAGCAGTCTCATTACCATCGGCCCGACGCTGGTGATCATCGGCGTCATCACGATACTGTACCTGGTGCTGGGCATGTCCCGGGTGTCCTTCGGCGAACGCGAACTGCTGTCCACGACGATTTTGTGGGTGTTTATCTTCTCCGTGACGATGACCGCTCCGTTCAACTCGCTGTTTTCGCGCTACCTGGCGGACAAATTCTACCGGAAGGAATACGACAACATACTGCCTTCCTTCTACGTGGGATTGACGATGGTGGGTGTGATCTCGCTGATTATGGCGCTGCCGGTGATGTGGTCGCTGTACTTCCGGGGCCATATTGACCTGCCGTTCATCCTGATGGCTTATGTGTTCTGGACTTCGGCGGTGCTGATCTTTTTTACGATCATCTATTTGCACGCCACCAAGGACTACAAGATCATCGCGCTGTTTTTTTTCATCGGCATGGCTGTGGCCGGAATCCTGGCGTTTGTGCTGTGGTATTTCGGCATGAGCGACACGATTCATTCCATACTCTACGGGTTAGCGGTGGGCTTCTTCATCATCGCTTTCACGCAGTTTTCTTACGTGCGGCGCTACTTCAAAGGCAGGGGCAGCTGCTACTCCGACTGCCTGGGCTACTTCCGGCGTCACTTTCCCATCTTTGCCACGAACCTGTTCTATACGCTGGGGCTGTACGTCCACAACTTCGTGTTCTGGACCACGCCCATGCGCCTGGTGGTGGCGGAGACATATGTTTGTCATCAGTCCTACGACATGGCGACCTGCCTGGCGATGTTCACCAATATCAGCACGATGGTGCTGTTCACGGTGATTGCCGAGACGCGCTTCCACGACGCATATCAGAACTACATGCAGTCGGTCATCGGCGCTACCTACAACCGCATCCAGATGTACAGGCATATCACCTTCCGCACGCTTTCCCAGCAGATGATCCATGTATTTGGCATCCAGATCTCCATCACCAGCGTGCTGTTCATGGTGGTGATGCTGCTGGGCCGGCAGTTCTTTACCGGCATGACCATGGAGATCTATCCGGTGCTGGCGGTAAGTTACCTGGGCATCTTCATGATGTACGACAACATCGTATATCTGTACTACTTTGAAGATCGCGCAGGAGCGCTGCTGACGGCCATCATCTACTTCCTGTGCACGTTCCTCGGAAGCTGGTGGTCGAAGGATCTGGCGGTGCAGTTCTACGGAATGGGTGCTTTTCTCGGAATGCTGGCGGGCTGGACGTTCAGCTTCTTCCGCATCCGCTACGTGGAGCGCAACATCGAAACGCTGATCTACTGCCGCCACAAGATCATCGACACCATGCGCTCCTCTGCCAAGGGCGAAATCGTGTACCGCAAGAGCTGATGAATGGGGATACATGAGCCATGCCAAAGAAAAAGGTACTGTTTGTCACCAACACCATGGGGCAGGCCGGGGCCGAGAACGCCATGGTGGAACTGATGAAGGCTTTGCAGGACGAATGCGAAATCTCCCTGTTCTCGTTGATTCCCCGCGGCGAAGTCTACGGCAGACTTCCAGAAGGTGTGCGTGTGCTGAACAGGCGCTGCAGCACCGGTTTGGTGATGACAGGGGCAGGGAGGCTGTTTATAGCGTGTACGCTGCTGGGATGCTTTTTCCGGCATGGCGCGGGCTTTCGCTGCGCTGGAGAGATGATGCGGATTCTGTTCCGCCAGCTGCGAGAAGGGAAGCTGCGTCCGGAGAAAATTTTCTGGCGGCTGCTGGCGGAAGGCGCACCGAGGCTGGACGAAAAGTTTGATTTGGCCATCGCCAGTCTGGAGGGCGCAGCGGCATACTACGTGGCTGCGAGAGTTCGAGCCCCGAGGAAGGCCGGGTTTATTCACATCGAGTATGACCAGGCAGGTTATTCTGCGGAAATTGATCATGGTTGTTACGAGCTCTTTGACGCTGTCTTTCCCGTCTCGGAGGGTGTTCGGAATGCGTTCCTTCGGGAGTATCCGCAGCTTCGGAATCGAGTCCATCTGTTTGACAACTTATTGGATGAGGAACGGATCAAAACTCTGGCTGAAAATGGAAAAGGGTTTTCGGACGGCTTCTGTCCCTTTCGCATACTGACAGTGGCGCGTCTGCATCCGCAAAAGGCACTTGATGTGTCTGTCCGCGCTGCGGCATTGCTTCGGGATCGCGGACTTGACTTCCGCTGGTATGTCGCCGGAGAGGGCGGCGAACGAGCGTCGCTGGAAAAGCTGATCCGCAAACTGAAGCTGAAAGAGAGGTTTATCCTCCTTGGTTTCGTTGAAAACCCCTATCCCCTTCTGAAACAGGCGGACGTATACGTTCACGCTACGGACTACGAGGGCAAGAGTATTGCCATCGCCGAGGCGAAGATCCTGAAGCGGCCGATCATTGCTTCAGACATCCCAGGCAACCGGGAGCAGATTGTTTCGGGAAAGAATGGTCTTCTCGTGCGGCTGGAGGCATCCGTGATCGCCGATGCCATCCTGCAGCTCGCGCGTGACCCTATGATGCAAAAGAGATTCAGCGAAGCGCCAGGTCTCGAAAGTTCCATGTACAGCGATGGAATCGATAGGCTGAAGTCATTGCTGAGAGAGTGAGGTACTTATGAGATTGCTGGTATTGATTCCCGCCTATAATGAAGCGCAGAGCATCTGTCGGACGGTGGAAGGGCTCCTTCCATATCTTCGCAGGGATTGGGACTACATCGTAGTCAACGATGGCTCTCGGGACGACACGGCGAAGCTCTGCCGGGAACAGGGCTATCGGCTGCTGGATCTGCCGGTGAACCTGGGGCTGAGCGGCGCGTTTCTGGCAGGCATGAAGTACGCGCTCGAGGAAGGCTACGACTGCGTGGTGCAGTTTGACGGCGATGGCCAGCACCGGCCGGAGTACCTGGGTGAGATGCTGGACAAGCTCGAACGCGAAAAACTGGACATCGTGATTGGCTCCCGCTTTGTCAGCGAGGCCAAACCCCGGAAGCTGCGGATGCTGGGCAGCGATATGATCGCGCTTGCCATCCGCGTCACGTCAGGCAGGTGGCTGACTGATCCCACGTCCGGGATGCGGATGTTTGACCGGAACATGATCGAGAAGTTCTGCAGGAACCTCAACTACGGCCCTGAACCGGATACAGTTGCTTATCTGATGCGCTGCGGCGCACGGGTGGGCGAATGCCAGGTGCACATGGACGAGCGCACTGCCGGTGTGAGCTACCTGAATCTGAGCCGCTCGATCTATTACATGCTGAACATGATGATCTCGATCCTGCTGGTGCAGTTTGTGCGCAGCACACACTGAAGGGAGAAAACGATATGCTGACTAATGTCCTCAGAGTTTTTTTGTTTCTTGCTTCAGTCTTTATCTCCATCTGGATCCTGCGCAAGATCCGCAAGGCAAAGGCAAAGGTGGAGGATTCATTGTTCTGGATCCTGTTCTCCTTTATGCTGATCGTTCTGTCCTTGTTCCCCCAGATTGCCTACTGGCTGTCAGGGCTGCTGGGCGTTCAATCCCCGGTAAACTTCGTTTTCCTGGCGGTGCTGTTCGCCATGATCCTCAAAATCTTTCGACTCTCCATCCGTGTCTCCCAGATGGAGAGCAAACAGCAGGAACTGGCGCAGAGGTATGCTATTGACCGCTTATCGGAATCGGAGGCGCTGAGAAAACAGTCCAAAGGGGAAAACAAACAGGAATCACATGAGTTTTGAGGTAAATCCAGGTGAAGAAGAAACAAGGTGCGGAGGAAAAGTCAAGGACAGAATATTCTTTCCTGAATACTTCCATGTCAGTCGCATACAACGCAATTGGCGCAATGCTGGGCTTCATTGCAAGGGTGATGTTCACGCATACGTTGAGCACGACTTTTGTCGGCGTCAATGGACTCTTTTTGGAGCTGCTCTCCCTGCTGTCGTTTTCGGAGCTGGGAATCGGCGCTGCGATGGCGGTCGCACTTTACCGTCCTCTGGCGGAGCGGGATCAGACAAAGCTGCGTTCGCTGATGCACTGTTATCGGAAAGTATACAATCTCGTCGGGCTGCTCGTGTTTTGCATTGGGCTGTGCCTTCTGGCGGTACTGCCCATGCTGATTAAGAACGGCGAAGAAGTTCCGCATCTGCGACTGATATTTCTGATCTATCTGGTCAGCAACGTGCTCTCCTATCCACTGCTCTATAAACGGACGCTCCTGGCGGCGGATCAGCGCGAATACATGCTGGCAAAATATCTGATCGGGGCGCAGTTTGCCCAGTACATCGCACAGATTGCGGTACTGCTCACGGTTCGGAATTTCATGCTGTATGTCCTGGCGGGCTGTCTGCCTACACTCGCAGCGAATATATTGTCGGCGCGGAGAGTCAGCAAGCTCTATCCGTTTCTGAAAGAAAAGGAAGCTCCGCCCCTTTCCCCGGAGCTTCAGGGGAAGGTACGGCGCGATATTTGCGCCGCGACCATGCAGAAAATCGGCACCGTCGTGGTTAAAAACACGGATAATATCATCCTCTCCTCCATGATCAGCGTGGCCTCTGTCGCGCAGTATTCCAACTACAATCTTATTGGCAGGGGCGTCAGCCAAATCCTGACGGCCTGCTTCAATGGCATCATCAACAGTGTGGGCAACCTTGGTGCGACGCGGGAGAGCGACGAGCAGGTGCGCCAGGTATTTGAAATTGCTTTCTTCATTAATCAGTGGCTGTATGGCTTTGCGTCCATCTGCCTGTTTGAGCTGCTGAGCCCCTTCGTGTCGCTGTGTTTCGGCGGTGCTTACGTCTTTCCGAAGAGTGTGGTTCTGATCATCTGCGTAAACGTATTTATGACCGGCATGCGCACAACGGCACAGAGCTTTCACGATTCTCTGGGGCTATATTGGTACGACCGCTACCGGACCCTGGCGGAGGCTGCCATTAACCTGATCGTGTCTATTGTTCTGGCACGAAAGATCGGGATTGTGGGCGTATTTGTCGGAACACTCGTCAGCGGTCTGCTGACGACCTTCTGGATCGAGCCGTGCATCCTCTACCACGAAGGCCTGCACGCCTCAGTGAGGACTTATTTCCTGCGCTATGGCATGTACACGCTCGTCTGCGCGTTTGCATGGTCCGTCACAGACTTTGTTTGCGGCTTTGTACAGGGGAGCGCGCTCATACAATTTGTACTGCGCCTGCCGCTGTGCGTGGCCGTGCCCAACCTGTTGTTTTTACTTTGCTATTTCAAAACAAAAGAATGCCGCGGCGCAATGGGAATCTGCAAGGATTTCTATCATATCTTTACAGCTCGCTTAAAAGCAAAGGGCTGAATTGGCCTGTGCACTTAGTTGTGTCAGACTGTGTAGTTGCTGGAGGCCGTGGTGACGGAGAGAGTAGTCTCGGAAACTCAATAGCAAATGGGTAGGAAGGGGCTAATTTTCAGAAATGAGAGGGATAAGGGATGG
>CANQUG010000036.1 GCA_947626985.1 uncultured Lachnospiraceae bacterium
TTGGGCAAAATGGCTCATTCCGAGCGCCGTGACCGGGGCGTGGCCATCAATATTTACGGAGAGCAGGATATTAAGATTTTCGAGTCCGGAGTGGAATATTTCAGATAAGTAAGAGAAAAGCAGAGGGGCTGCCGGCATTTACCGACAGCCCCTTATGACTTGGTCTCAGCGTATCAAAGTCCCATTGAATTATTTTGGAAGGCATTATTTATTCCTCTATTAATTTATGTTCCTCAAAATTAAGTTTCCCGGCTTTGAAATCTGCCATTTTTTGTTCAAGATAGCGGATATTGCTTTCAGAGTAAAAGGGGTCTGCGGATAATTCAAAGGGTATGCGATGTTCCCGTCCCACTTTTTTCAGGAATACAGTGATTGCAGCCGACATGGTAAGTCCCAGATCATCCAGAACTTTTTCCGCATTTTTTTTAATATCCTCGTCAATACGAAAGCTGATCTGTGTCGATTGCGCCATAATCTCAACTCCTTTTCTATATTGTCAGATTTTTTATTATTATTGTAACAGTGTATATTGATTATGTCAAGCGAATGCTTGATAATGTATAGCATATGCAGTTGTTTGCAGCTTTTCAGTGATTTTTACAGGAAAACAAAAAAAGAAGTTCTGCTTCCACAGAACTTCTCAAGAGCGATAGACGGGGCTCGAACCCGCGGTCTCGACCTTGGCAAGGTCGCGCGTTACCAACTACGCCACTATCGCATTTTTTCTTTCGCTCGGTTATTTACCTCAGCGACAAGATATATATTACTACACCCTCTTTGGTTTGTCAAACATTTTTTTGAAATTTTTAAAATTTTTTTTGAGCGTTTCTTTTTAAATTTTTTGAGCCTTTTTTCCGGGTCCTTTATCTGAGCTTTGCTTTCAGGCCATTTTTTTTATGTCTTTTGCATTCTGCTTTACAGGCCGCCCTCAATGCAAGGATTATCGGGCCGCAGGAAATTTTTCACCCATGAAAAGAACTTCCTGGCAATTTTCTCTGATTTTATGAAAAAAATGTGAATTGCGGGGTTAAATTGAAATCCTTTCGGGAATGTGCTATGATGAGTGAAATTGTGGAAGCAGAAGAAACAGACAAACCGGACAGTATTGTCAGAAAATGGCAGGAAAACAGAGAGGTGAAGATAGATGAATGAAAGACGGAGCGGATTGCCGGGGAAAAAATTATTTTTTGCGGCAGTCTTTCTGGCAGCGTTTTTATGCCGGGGAGGAAGAGTATCCGCGGAGGTGCTGGATTTTGACGGGACGGTGAAGGCTGTCCAGGCCCAGAATGCTCAGCCGGAATATAAGGAAGTGAAGGATGAAAACGGAAAAACCGTAAAGATTGTGACCTGTAAGGAGACGCTGTACGTGTCTGCGAAGAAGACGCCCCTGAGGAAAAGACCGGGAAGCGGGGCCAAATGGCTTGCCAGAGTCTATCTGGGCTCCCGGATTGTGCGCACGGGAGTGTGCGACAACGGATGGAGCAGAGTGGTCTATGAGGAAAAGGGCAAAGACCCTGTGAGAGGCTTTGTGAAGACCAGCGATCTCAGCGAGGAGACCCAGATCACGAAATTTTCGGACACCGCCCAGGTGGTGCAGGACACGGAGATTCTGGATTATCCCGCCATGAAGGAAGGAAACGTGGTGGGGGAGATTCAGGCGGAGCAGCAGGTGAACCGCACCGGCATGATCGATTACGTATGGAGCCGGATAGTCTATAAGGACAAAAAAGGCCGGGAGCAGGTAGGCTATGTTCCCACCACCGCGTTGATGGCGGAGGGAATGGTTCTTCCCGGCGAGAGCAGCAATGTGGTGGCGGCAGGAGTGATCCACAAGAGCGAAGGAACCGGTGTGTTTGCAGAGGCTGTGGAGGAGGTTACAGCGGACGGTGACGGAACGAATGTGGAAGGCGTGCGGGTGGGAGTGCCTGTGGCCGCTTCCTCCGATGCGGTTCTGAAGCCTTTAGGCACCTTCCGGATTACCCATTATTGTCCCTGCAGTATCTGCTGCGGACCTTGGGCCAACGGAATTACCTCCACAGGGGCTGTGGCCGTGACGAATCACACCATAGCGGTGGATCCGGACCAGATTCCCTATGGAAGCAAGGTTGTGATCAACGGTCAGGTCTATGTTGCGGAGGACTGCGGAGGAGCCATCAGAGAAAACTGCATCGATATCTATGTGGCCACTCACGCGGAAGGAGAACAGAAAGGCGTATTTTACACGGACGTTTATCTTTTGCAGGAATAACGGGAAATGCCCGGACGAACCCACGGCGCTCTGTATCGGCTTATGCCACGCAGAGCGCCGTCAGTTTTTCCCTGCGGAACCTCTCATTTTTCCGCTTTTCTTCCCACGATAATTACCGCGTCCCCCTCCAGCACTTTCTCAATCCGGAACCCCGCGTTCTGCAGCAGAGACGTTTCATGCTCCAGAGTCAGCGGAATATCGAAATGAACGAAGCGGTCCTCAGGGATGGAATCCCGTTTTCTCCGTTTCAGACAGGTATCGCGCAGAAGCTCCTCCTCCTCACCGCAGCAGGCTATATAGTCCCCCAGGATAAAAACGCCGCCGTCCTTCAGAGCGCGGAAGAGCTTCCTGTACAGCTCTTCTTTTCGTTCCGGCAGGAAATGATGCAGACTTTCAAAGGAAATCACGGCGTCCCACTTACCGCAGCCGGGATCGTACTGAAAATAATCCCCGCATATCAGGGTGAGGCGCTTATCCGGATGCTTGTCCCGCAGCTTATCCAGCATACTTTCACATAAGTCGATACCTGTGACCTCCATGTCCGGGTTCAGCTGCCAGATCTGATCCAGCTCCAGGCCGGTTCCGCATCCCAGATCCAGAATTTTCCGGCATTCCCGGGGCAGCGCTTCGGCAAACAGCCGATAAGATGTTTTCCACACGGACATATGCTCTTCATAGCCTTCCAGACGCTTTGTAAAGAAATCCGACATTTCTTCCAGAGGAGAATCCTCCGTCTCCCGAAGCCACTGCTTCAGACTCTGTAAATATTCTTCCGATGATTTCATGGTGTGATCCTTCCTACAATTTTGTATTTTCTTTTACAGATTTTGTATTTTGTTTTACAGCAAAAATCTGTTCTTTTTCTATGACAAAGTGTAGCATACGCCGGCAGGATCTTCCACCTTATTTATTTTTACAAAAGAACATGAGCCGGATCTGCGTGCCCGCATCCGTATAACCACATCCATACCGCAGAAATTCTCCGCGTCTTTAAACAGCGGCGTCCCTATTGTCCGCATGAAGCGGACAATGGCAAAATGCCCGTTTTTACGGGAAAAGTGCCCCTATAATATACGTTTTTCTGCGTTGACAATCCTATATCAATCAAGTATAATCGGGTGTAATCGTTGCTGAAATGGATGAGAAAAATACGATGAGGAGGAAAATGATGTATTCATTAGAGGATATCCAGCGGACAGATAAAGAAATTGCAGATTTGATTACAGCGGAACTGCAGCGCCAGAATTCTCATATTGAACTGATTGCATCTGAGAACTGGGTGAGCAAGGCTGTGATGGCAGCTATGGGAAGCCCTTTGACCAATAAGTATGCGGAAGGTTATCCGGGAAAACGTTATTACGGCGGCTGCGTCTGTGTGGACGAGGTGGAACGGCTTGCCGTCGAGCGCGCGAAGAAGCTCTTCGGATGCGAGTACGCCAACGTGCAGCCTCATTCCGGAGCTCAGGCCAACATGGCGGTATTTTTCGCCGTTTTAAAGCCCGGAGATACCGTGCTGGGAATGAACCTGGCTCATGGCGGACATCTCAGTCACGGAAGCGCCGCTAATTTTTCGGGAGCTTATTTCCATTCCGTTTCCTACGGAGTAAATGAGAACGGCGTCATCGATTACGAGGAAGTCCGCAGGATCGCTCTGGAGTGTAAGCCGAAGCTGATCGTAGCGGGAGCCAGCGCGTACGCCAGAATCATAGATTTTAAGAAATTCCGGGAAATCGCAGACGAGGCGGGCGCCTGCCTGATGGTGGATATTGCTCACATTGCCGGACTGGTAGCGACGGGACTTCATCCCAGTCCCTTCCCCTATGCGGACGTTGTGACCACCACGACGCATAAAACTCTCCGCGGCCCCAGAGGCGGCATGATCCTCAGCAGCGCGGAAACCGCGAAGAAATACAATTTTAATAAAGCCGTATTCCCGGGCACCCAGGGCGGCCCGCTGATGCACGTGATCGCATCCAAGGCAGTGTGTCTGAAGGAGGCCCTTTCTCCCGAGTTTAAGGAGTACGCCCAAAGAATCGTGGACAATGCCCAGGCGCTCTGTCAGGGCCTGATGAAGAGAGGCGTGGATATTGTCTCCGGCGGAACGGACAACCATCTGATGCTTGTGGATCTCCGCAGCCTCGGAGTGACCGGAAAGGAGATGGAAAATCTTCTGGATGAGGTGAACATCACCTGCAACAAGAATACCATCCCCAATGACCCCAGACCCGCATCCGTGGCCAGCGGCGTTCGTCTGGGCACACCGGCGGTCACCTCCAGAGGAATGCAGCCGGAGGATATGGACACCATCGCGGAGGCGATCTCCCTGATGCTGAAGAGCCGGGACAATAAGGAAAAAGCCAGCGCTCTTGTGAAACAGCTGACGGACAAATATCCTCTCATCGGATAAAGAACATCATACAGTGCGGTTCTGAGCCTGCGACAGACGGCGGTCAGAGCCGCACTCTTTGCGTAAATGGCGTCTTTCAGGGAGGATTGTGCGTGATTTTTCATATTTTTTCAGAAAAATGCGTCCTGCTATAGAAATTTCCCGGTTAGTTCTGTATAATATAGCGTGTGAGACATCATAATCAGCAGCTGACAGGAAGGCACAGGTTAACTGATATGGAGAAAATTATCATAGTGGGCGCGGGTCCGGCGGGAATTTCCGCCGCCATTTATGCCGCCCGGGGAAATATGGATCCTCTGGTGCTCAATAACGGCATCGGAGCACTGGAGAAGGCGGAGAAAATCGAAAACTATTACGGACTGGACAGGCCGCTCTCCGGCAGAGAGCTTTATGAGCGGGGCCTTGCCCAGGCCCGGGCTCTGGGAGTGCGCATTCTGGACGCCCAGGTGCTGGGAGTGGGAGGCTTTGACACCTTCGAGGTGCGCACCACGGAGGGGACGCTGGAGGCGGAGAGCGTGATCCTGGCTACCGGCGGGAAGCGGAGCACGCCTCCCATACCGGGCGTTAAGGAGTTCGAAGGCAGAGGAGTGAGCTACTGCGCGGTCTGCGACGCCTTTTTCTATCGGGGAAAAGAGGTTGCGGTGCTGGGCAACAGCGATTTTGCCCTTCACGAGGCCGAGGAGCTGGTGAATCTCGCTTCCGGAGTGACGATTTACACGGACGGCCTGGAGCCCCATTTTTCCAGGGAGCATCCCATTGCGGTAAATACCATGAAGATACAGGCCATTGAAGGGGATTCCAGAGTTTCGGGCATCCGGCTGCAGAGCGACGTGACGGCTCTGGAGGATGGAACGCCTCAGGAATCCGTGATGCCCGCAGATGGAGTCTTTGTGGCCGTAGGCGTGGCGGGAAGCTCGGAGATCGCCCGGCAGATGGGCGCGGAGCTGACGGAAAAGGGACACATTAAAGTGGATGAAAAGATGGCCACCACCATTCCGGGACTTTTTGCCGCCGGAGACTGTACCGGAGGACTTCTCCAGGTTTCCAAGGCAGTGTACGAGGGCAGTCAGGCGGGCATCAGCGCCAGCCAGTATGTGCGCCGCCGCGGCAATGCATAAAAATCAGGAAACATGCGTATAAGATAATAGAATTTACAGAAAGGAGAAAATAATTATGGAATTAGTTTTGACAGCGGAGAATTTTGAAAAGGAAGTACTGCAGTCCGAGAAGCCGGTGCTGGTGGATTTCTGGGCCACCTGGTGCGGTCCCTGCATGCGTCAGGGTCCCATCGTGGAGGAACTGGCGAAAGAAGGCTATGCAGTGGGAAAAGTGAATGTGGATGAGCAGATGGCTCTGGCTCAGAAGTATCAGGTGATGAACATCCCTACGCTTCTGGTGTTCAAGGATGGTAAGGAGGCTCAGCGTCTTGTCGGTCTGAGCTCCAAGGACACTCTGAAAAAAGCCATGGATCTGTAAGAAATGCCCGGGAGCCAGAAGAATCTGTGATTTTGGCTCCTTTTTTATGACATCCGAAACATACTTCCGGCAGTGAAAAGAGAATTCTGACGGATGAATCATGATATCATTTCATGGGAGGACGTCTTATGGAAGTATATTTCATGGAACACAGGGAACGGGAGGTACCAATGACACTATTGGATACACAAAAGGAAAAATGGTATCAGGTAAAAGAGATCCGGGAAAAGGAAAATGTTCAGCGGAGGCTGGAGGCTCTGGGGATTCTGGTGGGTACCCGGGTGCAGGTACTGAATCAGAAGAGGAGCGGTTCCACCATCATCCGCGTGCGTGGAACACGATGGGCTTTAGGCCGCACCATCGCGTCAGGAATTGAAGTGGAGGACTGTGAGCATGAATAGTGAAACTGTCATCAGAGTCGCCTTTGTGGGGAACCCCAACTGCGGCAAAACCACTTTGTTCAACGCCCTCACCGGCGCCAATCTGAAGGTGGCCAACTGGCCGGGCGTTACCGTGGAGCGGAAGGAAGGCACGGTTTTTTATAAGGGAGTGAAGATGATCCTGGTGGATCTGCCGGGAATCTACAGCCTCACATCCTATTCCATTGAGGAAAAGGTTTCCAGACGGTGCGTCATGGAGGATGATGTGGACGTGATCGTGAACGTGGTGGACGCGTCCTCCATGGAGCGGAACCTCTATCTCACCCTGCAGCTTCTGGAGCTGGGCAAACCGGTGATCCTCGCCATGAATATGATGGACGTGGTGAAGGAGAGAGGCATGGAGATCGACAATCACCGCCTTCCGGAGATGCTGGGACACATTCCGGTGGTCCCTGTTTCGGCCAGAAAGCGCACCGGTCTCAACGTTCTTCTCCATGCCGTGCAGCATCATTACGAGGAGGATATCCCCGAGAGGGTTCTGACCTATCCTTCCTATCTGGAGAACAAAATCTCCATGCTGGAGGAAAGGCTGAAGGAGCGGTATCCGGCTCTTTCCTACCTGCGCTGGACCGCCATCAAGCTCCTGGAGGAGGACGATGAAACCATGAAGGAGTATCCTCTGGATGCTCCGGAAATTCTGGACCGCAGCTATGAAAAAGAGATTATCAATGAAAAGTACCGTTACATAGAAGAGGTGGTGGAGGAGGTACTCTTTTACAGAAATTCCTCCAGAGAAGGGCGCACGGATGCGGTGGATCAGGTGCTTACCCATCCTGTCTGGGGCGTTCCGGTGTTCCTGGGAATTATGGCCCTGGTGTTCTTCCTGACCTTCACCATCGGCGACGCGCTGAAGGGCGTGTTTGAGTACGGCCTGGACTTCCTTCTGGAGGGCGCCGCCGCGTTTCTTCAGAAAATTCATACCGCTCCCTGGGTGATTTCCCTGGTGGTGGACGGAGTGATCGCAGGAGTGGGAGGAATCCTTACCTTCCTGCCGAATATTTTTATTTTGTTTCTTGCCCTGGGGATTCTGGAGGACAGCGGCTATATGGCCAGAGTGGCCTACGTGATGGACGGTATCATGGGCCGGGTCGGCCTGTCGGGCAAAGCTTTTCTTCCCATGGTGTTGGGATTCGGCTGTACGGTGCCTGCCGTCATGGCCACCAGGACTCTGGAGAAGGAGGAGGACCGGAAGCGCACCATCTTTTTGACGCCCTTTATGTCCTGCTCCGCGCGTCTGCCCATTTACGTGCTGATTTCCTCCATGTTTTTCCCGAAATACCCGGCGGCGGCCGCCTTTTCCCTGTATGCTCTGGGTCTGGTGGTGGCGATCCTTCTGGCCCTTGCGGCGGGCAAAATCAAGCATGGGGAGAGCGCGGGAACCCTTCTTATGGAACTGCCGGAGTACAAGCTTCCCAACGCCCGCACCATAGCCATCTATGTGTGGGAGAAGGTGAAGGATTACCTGGGCAAAGCGGGAACCACCATTTTCCTGGCGTCCATCGTTATCTGGTTCGTTTTGAACTACGGGCCGGGAGGAATGGTGACGGATGTGCAGAGCAGCTTCGGCGCCCTGCTGGGACATGTTCTGGTGCCTGTTCTCATGCCTGCGGGTCTGGGGCTGTGGCAGATCGGCGTGGCCCTGATCGCCGGACTTTCCGCGAAAGAGGTGGTGGTTTCCAGTATGGCGGTGCTCTTCGGGATTTCCAATATCAATTCGGCGGCGGGAATGTCTCAGATGAGCGGAATACTGGCGGAATACGGCTTCGGACCGGTGAACGCCTATGCCCTTATGGTGTTCTGTCTGCTGTACACGCCCTGTATGGCGACGGTGGCTACGATCAGGAAGGAAAGCAATTCCTGGGGCTTTACGATGAAAATGGTGGTGTTCCAGCTGCTGCTGGCTTACGTGGCCGCAGTGATCGTTTTCCAGACGGGCAGCCTGCTTTTCCATTGAATTACAGGGGGATGCCATTCTGCTGTCTGCAGTGTACGGGCTTATACCGACGAAGTGAGGCCGGGGGCCGGATACTCCGCAACCTGGGGTGTCCGGCCCTTATTTTGTAAAAAGGACAGCGGAGATTTAAAAGAAGCTATAATACGGAGAATTGAAAAGAAATCCGCAATATGGGAAGATCTGAAAAAACATGATAAACGGAAATCATAAACAGAAAGGCGGAGAATATGAAGTTTTTACTGGCAGCCTGCAATGCCAAATATATACATTCCAATCTGGCGGTATACAGTCTTCGGGCCTACGCCCAAAAGTATTCCCAGGATATCATCATCCGGGAGTATACCATCAATCAGCTTATGGACGATGTGCTCCGGGATATTTATGAGACCGGGGCGGATGTGATCTGTTTTTCCTGCTATATCTGGAATATTTCTTATGTGGAGGAGCTTCTGGAGAATCTGTCAAAGATCCTTCCGGGAGCGAAATTCTGGGTGGGAGGACCGGAGGTATCCTTTGACGGGGAAGCATTTCTGGAAAAGCATCCCTGTGTCACCGGCGTGATGGTGGGGGAGGGAGAGGCCACTTTTCTGGACCTCGCGGAATATTACGAAACCGGGGAGGGCTCCCTGAAGGATATTCCTGGAATTATATGGAGAGAGGAGAGGGACATATTTTCTTGCATTCACCACAATGGCTGGCGGGAAGCGCTGGATCTTAGCTCCATTCCTTTCCCCTGGGATGAAGAACAGGATTTCTCTCACCGCCTGGCGTATTATGAGAGCAGCCGTGGCTGCCCCTTTTCCTGCAGCTACTGTCTTTCCTCCGTGGACAAACGTCTCCGGTTCCGGAGACTGGATCTGGTGGAGCGGGAACTGCAGTTTTTCCTGGACAGGAAGGTCGCCAGAGTGAAATTTGTGGACAGGACATTTAACTGCCGCCACGATCATGCTATGGCTATCTGGAAATATATCCGGGATCATGATAACGGTACGACAAATTTTCATTTTGAGATCTCGGCAGACCTCCTGAATGAGGAGGAACTGGAGCTTCTGAGCACTCTGCGCCCGGGACTCGTTCAGCTGGAAATCGGGGTGCAGTCCGTGAATCCCCGTACCATTCAGGCAATCCGCAGAACCATGGATCTGAAGCGGCTGACGGAAAACGTGGCCAGAATCCGCAGCTTCCGCAACATTCATCAACACCTGGATCTCATTGCGGGACTGCCTTATGAGGATTTTGAAAGCTTCCGGCACTCTTTCTGCGCCGTGTACGCCATGGAGCCGGATCAGCTCCAGCTGGGTTTCCTGAAGGTCCTGAAGGGCTCCCGCATGATGGAGGAGGCCCCCGAATACGGAATAGTTTGGAAGAATCGGGAACCGTATGAAGTATTATCTACAAATTGGATTAATTTCCGACAGATTTTACGGTTGAAAACTATAGAAAATATGGTAGAAATATACTATAATAGCAGACAGTTTACAGTTACATTGAAAGGTCTTCTGCCCCATTTTCCGGATGCCTTTGCTTTTTATGAGGAGCTGGGAGAATTTTACCAGAGGCAGGGCTATGAGATGATTTCTCATTCCCGCATCCGCAGGTATGAAATTCTCCTGGAGTTTGCTCTTTCCGTGAAGGGAGTCTCCCGGGAAAGTGTGGCGGGGGATATGCTCTTTGATCTGTATCTTCGGGAGAACCTAAAGAGCAGGCCGTCCTTTGCCCCTTCTCAGAAGCCCTGGGAGCAGGCCGTCCGGGAGTACCGCAGAAAACACGGGATACCGAAAACCGCTCACATTGAGGTTTTTGGGGAAGATCGGGCAGTGCTCTTTGACTATGAGCATCGGGATCCCCTGACTTATAATGCCGCTGCGCGCGGGATCTCGCTGTATGATGAGGGGAAGGTGGATTGAGACTTTTTTTCCATGAATTTTTCAGCAGAAGCGGAAGTAAGCTTTTCACTTCCTCCATGAATTTCAGTTGAAGCAGAAGCAGGCTTTTCACTTCCCCCATGAATTTTCAGCAGAAGCGGAAGTAAACTTTTTACTTCCCCATAAATTTTTCAGACGGCAAAAATAAAAGATTTCGTAGAAATACATGCTCCGATGTGATATGATGCTGTAGAGTAAATCTGTCAGAAAATGGCTTTCTGACGCGCGGCAGAAATATTGTATCGGAGTTTTTTTATTTTATGAGGTGATAGAAATGGGAATGTTTGATCCGAAAAAACAGAAGCTGATCACAGCAATTATCGCGATTATTCTGGTACTGGCCATGGTGGTGCCCAGCCTGCTCTCCATGGTGCTTTCCTGAAGAAAGAGGCCCTGGTACAGTGCTGCATTAATTATCGAGTAATCAGCACCCGCTATCCGCGCCAGCACTGCGTTGTCATCAGTCAGCGATGGCCCCCATCGCTTCCTTTTCAGGCACTGAATTACTTCGATATTAATGCAACGTTGTACTGGATGAGTTGATTTCGGGCAGTGCTGTCTCAGGTGACGCGGCGCCGGGGATGGGAAACGCCGGTAATATCGGAAGGAGAACGCTATATGAAGCTGGGGCAGAAAGCGATGGACGCCCTACGGGCGGAGGTCCGGGGACGTCTGTCCGTGGGGGATGATCTGGTAGTGGCGGGAGCCGTGGCGCTGAGAGGGACCGTCCTTCTCGTGCAGCAGAAGCGGCCGCAGCTGGAAAACTATTTTTCACGGGGATTTCTGGAGGATTGTCTGCGTCTGGAGGAAAATTACGGGGCGGGCGGTTTAGAAAATTGCGAAATATTTGCATCTCCTGAATTAAAGAATGGGGAGATTACCGCCTTTTACGCCATGGGCGAAGGCGGTGTTTTAAGCGCCATATGGAAAATGGCGGAAGCTTCCGGAACGGGTCTTTCCGTTGATCTCCGGAGCATACCTATCCGCCAGGAGACGGTGGAGGTCTGCGAGCGATTCGACCTGAATCCCTACCGTCTGTTTTCCTGCGGAGCGGTTCTTCTCGGTGCGAAAAACGGAAGGATGCTGGCAGAGGAACTGGCCCGGAGAGGGCTGATGGCAAAAGTAATCGGGCAGGCCAGAGAAGGAAACGACCGTCTGCTGTACAGCGGAGAGAATGCCAGGTACCTGGAACGGCCCGGGACAGATGAACTGTGGAAAATCCTTGAGAGGGCGTGAGTGCGGATTTTGCTGCCGCGAAATATTCTGTCGTTACTATAAAAAGAGGAGAATCAGAAATGAACATTGTGCTGCTTGAACCGGAGATTCCGGAAAATACAGGAAATATCGGAAGAACCTGCGTGGCTACAGGCACCGGCCTTCACCTCATCGAGCCGCTGGGCTTCAAGCTCAGCGAGAGGGCCATCAGGCGGGCCGGGCTGGACTACTGGAAGGATCTGGACGTGACGGACTATCTGGACTACGAGGATTTTCTGGAAAAAAATCCCGGCGCAAAAATTTACTACGCCACCACCAAGGCCCCTCAGATCTACACGGACGTGGCTTTCGAGGAGGACTGCTTCATCATGTTCGGTAAGGAGAGCGCCGGAATTCCCGAGGAAATCCTTCTGAAAAACCAGTCCCGCTGCATCCGGATCCCTATGCTGGGGGACACCCGCTCCCTGAATTTAAGCAACTCCGTGGCGATCGTCCTCTATGAGGCCCTTCGCCAGCACGATTTTGCCCATCTGCGGCGCCGGGGAGAACTGACGAAATACCAGTGGGCCGCCGGCACCGGAGATGAGATTTGATCGCTGCAGCATCAGTTATTTTCCTTTTTCCAGTGTAAAGATAAATTCGGTTCCCACCCCTTCCGTGCTGACCACGTTGATATTCTGGTGGTGGGCGTTGATGATTTCCCGGACGATGGCCAGCCCAAGGCCGGTGCCCTTGCGGTCCTTGCCCCGGGAGCTGTCATCCTTGTAAAAGCGGTCCCAGATTTTGGAAATGCTGTTTTTGGGGATGCCGCAGCCCCGGTCCTTCACGGAGACGAAAATCCTGCCGTTTCTGTCGGTGGTCTCCACAGTGACGGAGGAGCCGTCCGGACTGAACTTGATGGCATTGTCCAGGAGATTGTAGAGAACCTGCTGGATCTGTTCCATATCCGCCTGGACGTACAGCTCCTTGCCGTAGAGGATCAGCTCCAGGGTCAGCCTGCGCTCGATGCAGGTGCCCTCGAAGGAGGCCGCCGTGGTTTTGATCACTTCATTGATGTCAAATTTTCTGATCTGAAGCATTCGCTTCTTGATATCCAGCTGGTTTAATTTCAGAAGGCTGCTGGTAAGCTTCTCCAGCCGTTCCGCCTCGAAGGCGATGATTTTCAGGTATCTGCCCTGCATTTCCTGGGGAATGGTGCCGTCCAGCATGGCCTCCACGTAGCCCTTGATGGAGGTGAGGGGAGAGCGGAAATCGTGGGAAACGTTGGAGATGAAGTTTCTCTGATATTCCCCCTGCTCGTTGATTTTTTCCGCCATGTAGTTCAGGATGCTGGCCAGCTGGCCCATTTCGTCCTGGGAGTTCACCTCAATCTTGTAGGAAAGGTTTCTGTTGGCGTACTCGGAGCTTCCCCGGATGATCTGTTTGAGCGGTTTATGGACGTATTTGCGGAACACCAGCAGCAGTCCGAAGGTGAGGACGTACATGGCCAGAAAGAGCATCTGAACGATAAAGATGATCCTTCCCCGGTCTTTGTAGATGTCCGTCATCAGGTAGTGAATGGCCACATAGCCTTTGGTGGTCATGTCCTCCGTGATGGGGGCCATAACGCTCATGCGCTGTTCCGGAAAATAACCGTAAAAATGTCCCACCTGATAATAATTGTTGCCCCAGTCCACGGGGTTGAAATTTTTGAAATCAATGGGCGTATCCGGAGGAATGTCCGTCCGGGTGCTTAGCACGATGTCCCCTTTGTTGTTGATGATCCAGATCACGGCGTTCTGGTAGGTGGCGATGGTCTCCATGCTTTTCCGCACATTCTCCAGATTGGCGGGGGTGATGTCGTTTTTGATGGTGTCGTTGTCGGCGATGAACTGCGCTTCCCGGTACAGAGTTTTGCTGATGCTCTGTTCCATGTGACGCTCGATCAGGTAGGAACCCAGTGCCCCGATTACCGAAAAGCTTATGATGCCGAGAACCAGATAGCTGAACAGAAACTTTCGGTAGAGAGGTTTTTTCATCCGTTTTTCACCTCGAATTTATAGCCGATGCCCCAGACGGTGGCCAGGCTCCATTTGGGATGATCCTTGATCTTCTCCCGAAGCCGCTTGATATGCACGTCCACCGTGCGGGTGTCTCCGATGTATTCATAGCCCCAGATATGGTCCAGAAGCTGTTCCCTGGTGAACACCTGATTGGGGGAGGCTGCCAGGAAATACAGAAGCTCCAGCTCCTTGGGGGGCATGTCGATCTGTTTGCCCATGTAGGTCACAGAATAGTTGGTAAGGTTGATGGTAAGATCCTGATAGCTGACCCGTTTTTCCCCGGAAGGGGCGGAGGTCTGTCTGGCGGTGAAGCGGCGCAGTACGGCGCGGACCCGGGCCACCAGCTCCTTGGAGTCAAAGGGCTTGATGATATAGTCGTCGGCCCCCAGCTCCAGTCCCAGCACCTTGTCGAAAACCTCTCCCTTGGCGGAGAGCATGATGATGGGAACCTCGGAGGTGTGGCGGATCTCCCGGCAGACTCTGTAGCCGTCGATGCCCGGAAGCATCAGATCCAGAAGGATCAGGTCCGGGGAAAACCGCTGAAATTCCCGCAGGGCTTCCTCCCCGTCGTTCACAATTTTTGTCTCAAAGCATTCCTTGGTAAGGTAGAGAGAAATCAGTTCCGCAATGTTGTTGTCGTCGTCCACAATCAGAATCTTTTGTTTTGATGTCATAGAATTCTCCTTCCTGTATGGATATCCGTCCGTCAAAGGTCTTGTTTACTTGCGAAATTCCACTATGGTGACGCCGGAATCTCCCTCGCCGAATTCTCCCAGACGGAAGGATTCCACCTGCTTCACCCGTCTCAGGTAGGTATGGATCCCCTTGCGCAGGGCGCCGGTTCCCTTGCCGTGGACGATGCGGACGCTTTTCAGGTGAGCCAGATAGGCGTCGTCCAGATATTTGTCCAGCTCCGAGATGGCCTCGTCCACCGTTTTTCCCAGAAGGTTGATCTCCGGGGAGATGGAAGCGGATTTCGACATGCGGATGCCGCCGGAACCGGTTTTCTGAACGCCGGGGCCGGTGACGCCGGGCTCCTCCAGAAGCTCCAGGTCCGAGATGTGCACTTTGGAGCGGATGATACCCATCTGGACAAACAGATATCCTTTGGAGTCGGGCTGGGTGCTCACGGTTCCCTTCAGATTCATGCTCAGGACCCTCACGGAATCCCCCAGACGGAGGTCTTTGGCCGTGAGCTCCTTCCGGGATTTGCGCACCTTCAGCTGTTCGGACATGCCGGACTCGGCCTCGGACATGCGCTGGCGGAGGTTCTGACGTTCCTTCTCCACCGCGGCGGTGTCCACGTGGTCCTTCTGGAATTTGTGAAACAGCTTCATGGTCTGGTCGGCGTAATCCTTGGCCTCCTTCAGGATGGCGTGGGCCTCCTCGTTGGCCTTGCGGATGATCTTGTCGCGGCGCTCGTCCAGACGTTCCTCCTTGGCGGAGAGGCGCTCCTTCAGTTCCCGCACCTCCTCCCGGTACCGTTCCGCCTCCATGCGCTCCTGTTCGATGGTGACGCGGCTGTTTTCCAGAGAGGTGAGAACATCCTCAAAGGATTCGTCCTGTTCGCTGATCTGCTCCTTCGCCCGCTCGATGATAAAATCGGGAAGGCCCAGCCTGGAGGAGATGGCGAAGGCGTTGCTCTTTCCGGGAACTCCGATGAGGAGCCGGTAGGTGGGACGCAGGGTTTCCACGTCAAATTCGCAGCAGGCGTTTTCCACTCCGGGAGTGGAGAGGGCGTACATTTTCAGCTCGCTGTAGTGGGTGGTGGCCATAGTGCGGATGCCCTGATCGTGAAGGTGGGAGAGAATGGCGATAGCCAGCGCCGCTCCCTCCGTGGGATCTGTTCCCGCTCCAAGTTCGTCGAAGAGCACCAGGGAATCCTTATCCGCCTTCTGAATGAAGGACACCACATTCGTCATGTGGGAGGAGAAGGTGCTCAGGGACTGCTCGATGCTCTGTTCGTCGCCGATGTCCGCGTAAACCTCTGTGAACAGGGCCAGCTCCGAGCGGTCATTGGCGGGGATGTGAAGGCCGGCCTGCCCCATGAGGGTGAGAAGGCCCGCTGTTTTCAGGGAAACCGTTTTTCCGCCGGTGTTGGGACCGGTGACAATAAGCAGGTCAAAGTCTTCGCCCAGACGGATGTCGATAGGCACCGCCTTCTTTTTTTCAATGAGAGGATGGCGGGCTTTTTTCAGGACGATCCGGCCCTCCCGGTTAAAGATGGGCTCCGTGGCGTTCATATCCATGGCCAGGGAGGCGCGGGCAAAGATAAAGTCCAGCTGCACCATGACGGTCAGGTCCTGATGAACGGCCTCCTGGTCGGCGGCGATCTGCTGGCTGAGATCCGCCAGGATCTTTTCGATTTCCTTTTCCTCTTTCAGTTCCAGCTCCCGGAGGTCGTTGTTCAGCTTCACCACGGCCATGGGCTCGATGAACAGGGTGGAGCCTGTGGAGGACTGATCGTGGATCATTCCGGGCACCTGACCCTTGTACTCGGCCTTCACGGGGATGCAGTAGCGTCCGTTCCGCATGGTGATGACGGAATCCTGAAGGTAGGTGCGGGCTCCGCCGTTTACCAGTCCGGCCAGCTGAGAGTGAATGCGGTCGTTGACGGCTTTCATGCTTCTCCGGATCTGGCGGAGTCCCGGGGAGGCGTCGTCGCTGATCTCCTCCTCGGAAAGAATGCAGCGCCGGATCTCGAAGGTGAGGCGGGTGAGGGGTTCCAGAGAGTCAAACATGCCGCTGAGGGAGTCCGGCGCGGTTTCCCCGCGCTCGCTTCTGGCGTAGGCCTTCACGCGCCCGGTGTTTTCCAGAAGGGAGCAGATGGAAAGAATCTCCGGAATCCCCAGAGAGCTGCCGATTTCCAGACGCTTCAGGGAGCCCCGCACATCCTTCACGCTTCCGAAGGAAAGGTTTCCCTTTTTAAAAATGCGGGACAGGGCGTCTCTGGTCTGTGTCTGCATTTCCCGGATCTCTTCCAGGCTGCAGGAGGGCTCCAGCTCCTGGCAGAGCTTCTTTCCCATGGGGGAGGAAGCCTTTTCCGTGAGCTGGTGTATGATTTTATTGTATTCCAGGGCTTTATATGCTTTTTGGTTCATAATATCTCCTAAAGGGAAAGGCAGCGCCGCCGTGTCGCCGGGCAGCGGCTGCCGGTTTTCTGTATGAAGGTTTTTCCCGGGCGATTCGGTCAAAATCAGGGAAAGTCTGGGGGAACGCTGCCGCGTCTGTGTGACGGAACAGAAAGGTTTGTCAGCGCTCCCGGGATCACCCGGTTTTACCTGCCCTACATTTTACATGATTTTGCGGCTGTTGAAAAGAGAAATTCGCATTTTTGCCAGTATAATGTTAGGACTTTATTCATAAAAAGTTCACAACTATTTGATAAAATACTCTCCAGATTCCTGCCGCCTGTCCGGACCGGATCCGGGGTGGCGTATGTGTTTTTTCGCAGGTGAATGGCAATGAAAGAAGAATATCCCTTTATTAAAGAAACCATTAAAAAGGAAACGCCGGATGTGGGGGCGCAGGTCAGAAGGATCGCGACGCTGGCAGTCGGCGGAGTTGTTTTCGGTATTTGCGCAGCTTTGTCCATGGCGGCATTTCTGCCTGTCGCAGGGGGGATTATGGGAGTGACGCCCACTCCGGAGCTTCAGGTGACATTGGCCCCCGGCGACGAGGGGGAGGAAGAGTCTGCCGCTCCGATGCCGGAACCTTCTGTTTCTGCGGAGGATTCAGAGCAGGCCGGGGAGATTTCCCGGCCGCTGGAATACTATGAACATATATACGAGGAGGCTCTCCATATTTCAGAGGAGCCCAGGAAGGCCCTGGTGCAGGTGAGCGCCATGCGGGGCGGAGAAAATCTCCTGGACGAGTCTCTTTTGAGGTGGGGTGACGAGGAGGGAATCATTTTTTTATGCAGTGATTCCAACTACTATATTTTATCCACCTGCGAGTCTCTGCTGAAGTCGGACGACTTCCGGGTGACCTTCTCCAACGGGGATACCGTCAGGGGGTACCTGTGCAAGGCGGACGCCAGGACCGGTCTGGCGGTGGTGCGTGTGCCGGTGATCAGCCTCAGCGAAGAGGCCCGCCGGGAAATATCCGTGGCGAAGCTGAGCACCACCTGCACCGGACTTCAGGCGAAGCCCGCCATCGCCATCGGCAGTCCCGTGGGAGACTACGACGCGGTGGTGTACGGGATGATCACTTCCGTTTCCGGGAGATATACGGTGGCGGACGCGGAGTATAATTATCTTACTACAGATATGAAGGGCAGCGTGAACGGCACAGGCATGCTGCTGGACGCGCAGGGAGATGTGATCGGTTTTATTCTCCGTACCGGAGAGGATTCCGATATTATACGGGCGGTTTCCGTGGCTCAGCTCCGGCCTCTGGTCCAGACCCTTTCCAACGGAGAGGATATCCGGTACCTCGGCATCAGGGGAATCACGGTCACGGAGGCCAGAGCGAACGCTCTTAAAATTCCCCAGGGGATCTATGTGGACAGTGTGGAGACGGATTCCCCCGCCATGCGGGCGGGGATCCTCAGCGGCGATATCATCACCGGACTGGGGGACGCGGAAGTGAAGACCATGGAATCCTATACCGACAGGCTGCAGAAGCTTTCCGTGGGCGGACAGACCATGGTCCGTCTCTGGAGGCGGGGAGCCGAGGGAGTTTACGGAGAAATGAAGCTCCGGGTGACGGTGGACGGGAAGTAGGAGCCGGCATTCATTGTTTATAACAGGACAGAAAGGCAGAAGACAGAATGCGTTATATAAATGATCTCCGGGAGGGAGATCGGATCAGTGGAATTTATTTGTGCAAACAGCGCCAGTCGGCGGTGACGAAAAACGGAAAACCCTATGACAGCATCATCCTGCAGGACAAGACCGGAGTGCTGGACGGGAAGATCTGGGACCCCAATTCTCTGGGGATCGAGGACTTTGATACGCTGGATTACGTGGAAGTGATGGGAGATGTGACCAGCTTCGCGGGGGCGCTGCAGCTGAACGTAAAGCGGGCCCGGAAGGCTGCGGAGGGAGAGTATCATCCCGAGGATTACCTTCCCGTGAGCGGAAACAGCACCGAGGTTATGTACACCCAGCTTCTTTCCTTTGTGAACAGCGTGGAGAACCCTTATCTGTCCCGGCTTCTGAAGATGCTTTTTGTGGAGGATAAGGAATTTCTGAAATCCTTCACCGGCCATTCGGCCGCCAAGACGGTGCATCACGGGTTTATCGGAGGTCTTCTGGAGCACACGCTGAGCGTGGTGCGTCTCTGCGATTATCTGGCGGGCGCGTACCCGCTGCTCAAGAGGGATCTGCTCATCGCGGCGGCCCTTCTCCACGACGTGGGGAAAACACGGGAGCTCTCTCCTTTTCCGCTGAATGATTACACGGACGAGGGACAGCTTCTGGGACATATCATCATCGGAGCCCAGATGGTGCACGATCTGGCGGGGCGGATTCCGGAATTTCCGGCTGTCCTGGAGCAGGAGCTGGTGCACTGCGTTCTGGCCCATCACGGAGAACTGGAATACGGTTCGCCCAAGAAGCCGGCCCTGGCGGAGGCGGTGGCGCTGAATCTGGCGGACAATACAGACGCCCGCATGGAAACTCTCACCGAGATTTTCCAGGGCGACAAGAGCAAAAAAGACTGGCTTGGCTACAATCGATTATTTGAATCCAATCTGAGGAGAACAGGAGAAGTCTGATCATTATGGAATATCGGAAGAATGATCTTGTCACGCTGAGGATCGAGGATTGCGGAGCAGACGGTGAAGGCATCGGTAAAACGGATGGCTTCACCGTTTTTGTGAAGGACGCCGTGATCGGTGACGAGGTTCTCGTAAAAATCATGAAGGTAAAGAAGAATTACGGTTACGGCCGCCTGATGGAGGTGCTCGTTCCCTCCATGCACCGGGTGGAGCCCCGGTGCGCCTTTGCCCGCCAGTGCGGCGGCTGCCAGCTGCAGGCCCTGTCCTACGGGCAGCAGCTTGCCTTTAAGGAAAAGAAGGTCCGGGGAAATCTGGAGCGGATCGGAGGCTTCCGGGATATCCCCATGGAGCCGATCATCGGAATGAAAGAGCCTTACCGCTACCGCAATAAGGCTCAGTTTCCCGTGGGAAAAAGCAGGGACGGGAGGATCATCACGGGATTTTATGCCGGGAGAAGCCACACCATCATTGAAAACCGGGACTGCGTGCTTGGCGTTCCTCAGAACAAGGAAGTGCTGGACCGGGTGATCGATTATATGGAGAAGAACGGAGTGGAGCCCTACGACGAGGCCGCAGGCACGGGGCTGGTCCGCCATGTTCTGATAAGATACGGCTTTTTTACCGGAGAGCTGATGGTCTGCCTGGTGGTGAACGGGAAGTCCATTCCCCGGTGGAGGAAGCTTGTGGAGGCGCTGCTGGAGATTCCCGGAATGGCCAGCATTACTTTGAATATCAATGAAAAAAGAACGAATGTGATCCTGGGGGAGGAACTGCGGCTTCTGTGGGGAAAGGATTATATTACGGACCGGATCGGAGATATCACTTACCGGATTTCGCCGCTGTCCTTCTATCAGGTAAATCCGGTTCAGACGCAGAAGCTTTACGGGAAGGCGCTGGAATACGCCGGGCTTACCGGGAAGGAGACGGTGTGGGACCTGTACTGCGGAATCGGGACGATCTCTCTGTTTCTGGCGCGGCAGGCCGCCTTCGTCCGGGGAGTGGAGATCGTGCCCCGGGCTATCGAGGATGCCCGAAAGAACGCGGAGATCAATGGAATTTCCAATGTGGAGTTCTTCGTGGGAAAGGCGGAAGAGGTGCTGCCTCGGGAGTATGAGAAGAATCAGGTGTATGCGGATGTGATCGTGGTGGATCCTCCCAGGAAAGGGTGCGAGGAGAGGCTGCTGCGGACGATTGTGGAGATGGGGCCGGAGAGGGTGGTTTATATCAGCTGCGACAGCGCGACGCTGGCGCGGGATTTGCGGTATTTGTGCGAGCGGGGGTTCGAGGTGACGAGGTGCTGCGCGGTGGATATGTTCGGGCAGGGGGTGCATGTGGAGACGGTGTGCTGTTTGAAATTGAAGGAGGAGAATGAGCGTGCTGATGCTGAAATCCTGACCGGGGAAGAACTGGAGATATTCGATCGGGCATAAATACAATTTTGTTATACGAACGAGTGAGACATCTGACGAATTTGGGATGAGTTGTGTGTCATTTAAAACCAAAAGAAGAAAAACAATTGACATTCATCACTGATATGCTATAATATACTTACCTAAAAGGTAAGATTTCGCAGGAGGTGATTCCGTTCTGTACGTTGAATATGAAGACGCTGGAGTTAAGAAACTTTTTGACGATTTGAATGATGTCCGTAATTCTATGAACTTAATGAGGAAAGAAATAGGTGCAGAATTAACGAAGGCTGTTAAGAAGAGATATAATCAAATCGTTGCATTTTCTTCTTTTTCAGCCCTTCAACAGTCTGGGATAGGCAAAATGGAGTCTCTGGAAGGTGACCGTAAGGGTTCGTATTCTTTGCGCGTTTCTGCGAATTATCGTTTGATTGTACAGCCCAAAGCAAAAGATTTAAGTGCGGAGAGCTTGAAATTCTGCGATACACTAATTATCGAAGGGGTGATTGATTATCATGGCAAAGGAAAAAAATTCAGTTGGATTATCCCGTGATTATATTATTCATCCGGGAGAGACATTAGCGGAAGTAATTGAAGACAGAGAAATGACCCAGCGAGAGTTGGCTGTCAGGACAGGAATGACTGAAAAACATATCAGTACTGTTATTCATGGACAAAAGAGCATTTCAGCAGCTTTTGCCAGAAAACTGGAATATGCTTTAGGGATTGAAACATCTTTTTGGATGAATTTGCAGGCAAACTATGATCGTGAACTTCTGGAATTTGAGGAACTAAATAATATTTCAGAGGAAGAAATAGAAGTTCTAAAAAATCTTAAGGAAGTGTCGGAAGTATGGACTTCTTTTGGCTGGCTGGATAAAGAAGCAAATCCTGCAGCTATGGTTCTCGATTACAGAATGATTTTCGGTATCAGTAATTTGCTTGATACTCCAAAGATTTCCTATACTGCTGCATATCGTGCTCAGAGTAAAAACACAAGTGTTGATCCTTATGTCTTATTTGCCTGGCAAAGAATGTGTGAATTGCTCACAAAAAATATCGAGATAGCTGACGAGGTAGACGTTGAAAAACTTCGATCGAAGATTCCGGATATTAAAAAAGTAATGTTTATGAGGGCAAATCAAATTCAAAAGAAACTATCGGAAATATTTGCTGAATGTGGCATTGCGTTTAGGATTGTTCCTAATTTTGCAGGAGCACCGGTACAAGGATTTATCAAGAAAACAGAAGATGGTGCATTGATGCTTTGTATGACATTGAGGCAGAAATTTGCCGATATCTTCTGGTTTACTTTGTTTCATGAGATTGCACATATTCTTAATGGAGATATGAAGCATGAATTTATTGACTTTGATTCCGTGTCAGGAGATATGGAGGCAAAAGCAGATAAAATGGCCGGTGAGTTTTTGATTGACTCAAAGGCGTATCGATTATTTGTAGATACAGAGGAATATAAGCGATTAGATGGAGTGGAACGTTTTGCAGCTGCCCAGAATGTGAGGGAATATATTGTCCAGGGAAGGCTTATGAAAGAGCAGATCATTCCGTGGAAAGCCCGACCGAGATATGAGTGGGTGTAACGAGTTTTAAGGAAAATGAAACAGATAATTGTGATACAATTTTTGATATTTTGTTTTTGTGTAAAAGTCTTATGAAAACAGAGAACCAGTTTTTTTGCTTGTGTCAGAGAATCTAGGAAAACAACTTTTTAGTATAAAGGTTACTTTTCGGAGTTAGATCAGTATTATGATGGATTTTATTCCACGGAAATATAGTGTGAATTTTTTTCATTCAATGGGAGAAAGATCAGAAGCGGGACGTGAAATGTTCTCTTTTTATATGTTTACGCAGGAAAAAGGAACCAAAGTTATAATAAAAGTAAATGGATCATAGGTGATGTATCAGGTATTACATCATGGATGAAAGAATGGAATACTTTTGAAGCAAGAATAATGAAAATAACGATTTTTGAATGTGGCTCTCTTAATTATGCCAGAGTTGCAGAAGATGCTGGCTTCTTGATGATGAGGATGGTTCTGGCTTTAAGTTGAAGAAGAGAAGGAACAATAGGGATACAGTGAGGGATATGCTAAACGCGTGGAGACAAATCAGTATGGAGAAATTTATTAAATTGAAAGATATGTTTGAAAGTATAAGAAAATAACATTGGTATTTGTGACCTTAATTTTGAGAACATTTATGGTGAGTTGGGACGCCATTTCATTCATGTGCATCATATTACACTAGTATCTCAGATAGAATTCGGATATATTATTAACGATAAAAGACTTGATTCTTGTATGCTCAAACTGCTATACAATGATACATAAAAGTGATTTGTTATTTTTACCGGAATAGCTGAAGAAAATATATTCAAAGAGAAAGAAGCAGGTTGCTTATGATTTTATCGTATTGTAGACATTGATGGCCACAGAAGCGGAAGTACAATATGGTGGTAATAAAAAGTATCAAAGTAACGATAATAAACTAAAAGAAGGGATATAAGATGTCAAACAATATAAACATAAGGCGGGTTAATGCCAGAATAAGAGAATTGTTTGGTGGGAAAATAGATATGTCTGATTTCCCCAATGACGATGCTAAACACTTTGAAACAAGGGCGTTGGCAGCGCTAGCACTTGCTATGAATACGGATCTGGAAATAGATCAGGCATGCAAGCATATAACGGATGGGTATAAGGATATGGGAATTGATGCTATTTTCCTTGATGAATCCCAACAAAAATTATTTGTAGTTCAAAGTAAATGGAATTCAAATGGTACAGGTGCAATTACGCAAAAGGAAATGGGGAGTTTTGTAGAAGGTATAAGTCGTATTCTTAATGATGATTTAAACGGTGCCAACGGTAAAATAATGGCTAAATCCATGGATATAGAAAAGGCATTGACTCAGATGGAATATCAAATACATGCCGTATATGTACATACAGGAAATCAAAAAGCAGATAAATATGTAATGCGACCAATTGATCAGCTAATGTGTTCAACGAATGATGAAATAAGTACAATTCTGCTTTTTGATGAATACTATTTCAAAGATATATATTCATATCTGTCTAACGGTCAGGAACAATCACAAATTGATATTGATGATGTCATTCTTTCTGATTGGGGTAAAGTTGAAACACCTTTTAAAGCATATTACGGAACAGTATCTGCAGCAACTATAGGAGAGTGGTATAAAATTTACGGTAATAAGTTATTTGCAAAAAATATTAGATTTTATAAAGGTAATACAGAAGTAAATGCTGGTATGAGAAAAGTTTTACTTCAGGAACCGGAAAAGTTCTATTATTATAATAATGGTATAAAACTTCTATGCAGTTTAATTAAAAGAAAAGCGAAAAACAGCACGACGACTGATACAGGATTATTTGCTTTAGAAGGGGTTTCTCTTGTAAATGGTGCACAAACTACGGGTACAATTGGTGAAGCTTACATAGAGAATCAGGAACAGGTTGCTAAGGCTAAAGTTATGATTCAAATTATAGACTTAACTAATGTTGACGTCGACACTTCGTCACAGATAACTAAATTATCGAATACACAAAACAGAATAGAAAGCAAAGATTTTGCTTCACTTGATCCTGTACAAGAAAAATTAAGAACGGAATTGACTTTTGTTCACTATGAATATCTTTATAAGAGCGGGAGTACAATTTCAAATCCGGACAAGCAGTTTTCGTTTGATGAGGCAATTGTCGCTATGGCATGTTTAAATAATGATATTTCATATGCGGTAGTGGCAAAAAGAAATGTTGGTGCTTTGTCAGAAGATATTACGAAGGCACCATATAAAGTGTTGTTTAATCCAGCGACAAATTCATATGAATTGTTAAATTCTGTTTTATTAATGCGGGAGCTTGAAAAGTATTTACGAACAAAAAAAGATCAGTCAAATAATAATAGAAGTAGATTAGTATGCATACACGGAAATCGGTTTATTCTGCATGCTGTTCTACAGAAAATGAAAAATGCTTCCAATTTCAGTATTGCTGTCATGGATAAAACAGAGATGGATATTATTATACGATTTATTGATGAAATGTTGCCACTGATAACACAAGTAATGGATGAATTATATCCTGAATCTTATCCGGCTAATATTTTTAAAAATGTAAAAAAATGTAAAGAAATAGAAATGAAAGTTGATGATATGAGTGACTAACTCAACTTTTCTATTGGTAAAACTGGTGTAATCAATGTGTTTTTATAAGTACGTAATCATCCGTATTTTTTAATACCTTCATATGTTTGATACACTTGTGTCAAATACATGGGGGTATTTTTATATGCGTAATAATATAACTGACTCAACTTTCCAAGCATGAATCTTGGAATAAAGCCTGAATAAACGCTGGCTGAGCCGTCAGCCATTCGGTTACTTTACATTTTAGAATTTTTGTGATTTCTGCTGACACTATACCAGCTACATTTGTAAACAGGGCTAATAGTTTCTGTAAAGCAGTAGTAAGATCCATATCCTGGATTTCATCACAGAACATGAAGAACAGCTCCTCATAGGTTTTCTGATCATTCTGTTTCCGTCGTATCCACTCCAGAATGATATATCTGGTGAATACGATGGCGGTATGGCAAACCATTGCGGTATAACTCCGGCTCCGGAATTCTGTTCCGAGCTTCATGAAGGATTTTGATGCTTTGAAAAAACACTCAATCGACCATATGCCGATTTGGGAATTCTTAAAATATCAATATTATGATGTCAGGGTTGAATAAAGTTTTTTACTCGCCCCATCATTGATAGTACCTTGAAAATTTCACACAATTTCGAATGCTTTTGCTTTAGCTGTCTCATTTTATCTTTTTGGGAAAAACCGGGATGCTTTTCCTCATTGTCAGATTGCTAAAATTGGATTTTGGGCATAATGTCCCCTTCCTTTCCGAAAAGTTATCAGCTTACGGACATTCAATGCGGCTACTTTACATCCGAAGAAAAACCGGCCTGGAATGCAGCCCCTGACCGGCATACGGTCTGCCTGGTAGATCCGCCTCAGTATAGAAGGGATTGTTTCCACACCGTTCCGTATCCGGGCCAGCTGTTTGTATTCCTCTGTTTTCATCTCGCGTTTGACCTGTGCCCGAAACTGGCCTTTTGCGGATATGGTTACAGAGCATACTTTTTTGTGCACCTTTACCCGGCATTCCTCCCTGTGCGGGCAGTTCAGACATTGCTCTCTTGAGAATGACGCATAGATGTGACCGTTCCCATTGGCAGAACAGCAGCTGCTCCTGGGTGCATAGCCTGCCGGGCACTCCAGTACCCGATCCCCTGCTGCGTTCAGTTTGAAGTCTGCATAAATGTCCGGTACTTCCGTTCCGGTGATCGCTGTCGGAACCAGTCTGACATTTTGTTCTTCTGCCTGTTTTTGGTTATCTTCCCCAAAATAGGCGCCATCTGTGACAAGAATGGAGGCTTCTTCCTGGTATCCGTTCCTCTCAAGGCTGTCCTTGAGAAACTGACTGTCGGAATAGGTATTCTGCTCGAATTGGTAATCCGTAACTACAGAGCCGTTTTCACTTACCGATTCCTCGACATTTGCCACGTATCCCCGGTATTCTTTTCCGGCTTTTTTCCGGAAAGTCGCATCGGGGTCAGAAGGGTTCTGCATCATTGAGGAATCCATGCTGCCTTCCCCTTTTTCTTTGAGGCGGCGCACGGCACCCTCAACTACAGTCTGCTCGGAAAGGCATCTCACCAAAAGCTGGTATTCCGTAACATCATCAAAATCCTGCCCGCACACATCCAGCAGTTTATCCGCGTCTTTCAGGATGTCAGCCAGGCAGCCATCGGTTTTGCTGCTGTCATTGTAATAGAAGATCCTGTTGAAATCGTTTGGATCATAGTAATGTTCCATTCCCGCCAGCAGGGCATCCTGCCCGTTTTTATGAAGGAAGATGACAAATTTGGAAACGCAGGTATATAGCAGTTCAGCCCGGCTCAGCTTTTTGATGTTCGCTTCGATCATCATGGAATCCATACGGCGTATCCCTGGGCTGACATTCATCAATTTGGCGATCTTGCTTCCCAGGTCCGTAACGCAGTCATGGAGGAGGTCGATATTATAAGCTGCCTCATAATCATAGCAGCGCTTCCGGAAACGGGAAAGGGACTTATCGCTCAAAGGCTGCTCTTCATAACTGGTGGTATGGAGGGCATACTGGTAGCGGACATCAAGCATCAGGCTTTCTACGATATCATCGTCAGAAACCTGGAACAGTTCTTTTATAATGAGAGCACCAACACAAATGTTGACGGGAGTATTGAACTTAGACTGGGTTCGTTCGGAATACAGCACACGGAAACGTTCTTCATCGATTGCCGGGAAGATGTCGTCTGCAAATATTTTCGCCCAGGAATTCTCAAGAGCCTTTTGCTCCCTTGCAGTCAGTCCGGAAGCACTATCGCAAAAAGACAGCTGCTGTGATGTATTTGTCCGAAATGCCATATTTTAACCACCTTTCTGATGAGTTAATTAATTATATCAGAAGAGTGCTCATTTTTATAGCTGTGTGTGAAATTTTCAAGGTACTATCAGGGGTAGTTCTTATTTGACCCCAACATCATATTATAACATTTTACATATTTATCGGCATTTTTTACTATAGGGATGTAACTAACATTTTTTTAGAATAATACAATTTTATACAAAAGTTTCAGAGACGGTGAAACATGAAATATCATATAAACTAAGCGAAAGTAATAAATCCGTCTTCAAGGATGATGTCAGATTCAAATATGTCGATGATGAAAGAGTTATTAAACAGCTGTTTAGTCTGAAATAAATGCCGATATTATTTTTTCCATGTCTGAACTTGTGCCAGGCATGGGAACTCTGGCGAATATTTGTCGGTATTTCTAAAATATCGGCATATGGTCGAAAATGCCGATATCGTCATTTTCGACCACTGGTTTCCATAAATCCGTACAATTTCCGAATCGGAAAGACTGCAGTTTGTGCTTAACAGATACAGACATTCGCTTTTCTTATTACGGTTACGTACAAAAACAATCTTTACCGGAATTCCGTTTTTGGTAGTGACACAGAGAGAACCAAAGATATTTTTTGCTCCTTCAAAGCATACAAATTTCTGCAGTTCAGGCAGCGTATAGAGTTTTCCATGAAAGATATAGCGCTGTTTCAGCTGTTTTACCATACCAATCACATCCAGACCTTCCGCAAGAATGGACTGTACCATAGGTTCTGTAGTGAACCAGCTGTCCATAAGGACATAATCCGCCCTGATCCCAGCGGACAATGCTCTCCGGATCAGAAGAATCGCTGCTTCCGGTTTGCTGAGCATACTTTCCCGGCATGTTTTATAACCATTTGAGCGGTGATCCATGTTATCGGATATTTCCTGGTAACGATTACTCTTTCTGGCAGAGGAAAGCAGGTTGAATCCAACAGGAATAAAGCTGTAACCATCGGACCATCCCAGAGTCAGCAGGGCAAAGCCTTTTTGAAATCTGTGTTCCACATGGTCATAAACCCTGGAAAGAAGTTCCACCTTTTTACTTCTGTTACGTTTTATGACAGAGTCATCCAGAACCAGGACTTTTACGCGTTCCGGTCTGGTAAGCCGGTCAAATACGGATATCACACTTCCGGACAAAAGAAGGAGGAATTTCTTCCAGTTAAAGGAAGTATCATTTAAAAAACGGTAATAAGTGTTTTTGGAAACTGCCTGGTCTTTGTGTCTGGAATTCAGAAAGCGAAATAAATTTCTGCTCCGGAAAACTAACAGCAGCAGAAACTGAAACACTTCATACGCAGGAACGCCACAATTTTTGGTAATATTGGACCTGCGGAGTATTTTTCCAATCTGAAGTTCCTTAATTGCGGCAGAAAATTGATTTTGGGTATTTTCAGATGATTCATTTTGGTATATCATAGGATTAGCACCTTTCTTTGTATGGTATTGATTAGGGGTAATCTTATTATACCAAAGTCTGGTGCTGTTTTTATGTCAATATACCGATTATCAGACGACTTTTTGCTGAAAACACAATGTTTACACCTGTTTTACTGGTGGGAAAGTTGAGTAAATTATCTTTTAATCTTTTCTCTGGTCTCTTGATGGGGGCGGTTCATGTGTAATTGGAGGAATTTTTATTTTGTCAAGATACGGATTATTCCTTACTTACGGTACCAGCACTTCCATGTGGGGAGAAACCTCTTGATCACGGCACGGAGGATCTGATAGATCACAACGCCGATGAAGTAGAAGAGCGCTCCGTAAATGATGAAGAAGGTGCGGCATAGTTCACGATGGCAGCAATCGGTTTATTTGCGGTGTTTACCAGTTGTTCCATAATTATCCCTTCGTTTGTCAGAAAAGAGCTGGTGGCAGCTTAGCACTACCACCAGCCTGGTTACCTACTTCAGGGCTTTCATACGCTCTTGGTGGTACTCGTCATCCTGCGCGGACTTCTTTTCCTCACGCTTTTCGCGTCGGAAGTCGTTAATCACGGTCTGGATGGCGACCACTG
The DNA here is from genome assembly GCA_947626985.1 of uncultured Lachnospiraceae bacterium. Lineage (GTDB taxonomy): Bacteria > Bacillota > Clostridia > Lachnospirales > Lachnospiraceae > Blautia_A. Next base: position 29,396 of record CANQUG010000036.1, read on the forward strand.
CCCAAGACAGGACGACGACGCAGAAGCACCCGATAAGGATGTTGTACAGCACGGTGGAAATCATGATCTCATTCATTGTTTTTTACCTCCCATTAATCAAGAAAATTGCCGTCTTCGTCGGTGGCGAAGTTGGACTCAACGCTGGCCTTTCCACTGAGGGGTTTACCGTCACGGACCTTCTGCAGGTTGTTCAGGCCACAGGCGATGCCATGACTGCCGGAGCTGTTGAAGGCGTAGAAGGTGATGCTGGCTTTGCCGTAGGCACCGCTGTACACTTCGCTGCGGGTCAGGATCGGATTGCGGTTCACATCCATGTTGCCAGGGGACGAGGTGGCGTTGGCGTTGACAAAGTAGCGGCCTGCGTAGGCCGGATAATCTGGGTGCTCGGTGTCGTCGTCGCGCAGCGGGGGATTGATGACGGTCAGCGTAGGTACGGACTTGCCGTTGTCCTCCAGCTTGGTCTCGTCCTCCTTATAGGTGGCCTCGATGGCAGTCTGAATCTTGGTCAGGGTCTTGGTGTCACTCTTGGGAATGATCAGGCTGACCGAATACTTCGAAGCGTTATCATTGATGGATTTGGGTTCCCAGATGTTGGCGTAGCTCCAACGGGTATCGGGACCAGTGATAACCTTCATGGAGTTTACGGGTTTTACGTTCTTATTCATTGTCAAAATCCTCCATAAAATCATTTGTTGCTGTGTTCATGGCTGGACGCTTGTCGCTTTCCGGTACGAGCGTAGATTTGCCTTGCGGCTTCTCGATGTAAGCCGTGAGTAGTTTGTCGAAGCGGGCCTTACTGAGCATCTTCTGCATCAGCTTGTGCTCAAAGGGCTCGAGGCCTGCCCCTTGCCTGCCTGTGTGACGGCGGCCTCGTCGGTGTACCTGTGATTGAATCGACCCTTGACCAGTTTCCAGCCGCGCCGTTCCTTTCTGCTGACAGCCTGTTGCAGGGCGTACTTCTTAATGTCCAAGGCCCATGCGACCAGATTGTCTACGTGAGAGAGAATGTCCTCAATGTCCTCGTCGGTCAGGAGTGGTAGAAGCTTGAAATCATAGTGGGCCAGCTCCAGATTAGCCTTGGCCCTTGCGCGGTAGTCACTCTTGGCTTTACAGAAGCCGCACCATTCGCTGTAGAGGAAGTTGCCGTCACCGGCGAAGGCCAGCTGGGCCGTAGGCTTCAAGACCTCGTCCGCTCAACGGTACAGGTCGTCTTTGGAGAGGGTGAAGGCGCTGATGTTCTGTCTCCGGAACTGGTAGATCGTCATGGCCACCGTGTCGATGTTGTAGATGTCATCGAACAGCTCCAGAGTGCTGAGCCCGTGCTAGTAGTCGATTACGTGCATGGTGTTATCCGCAATCAGGATGGCGTCGGAAGTGCCGAAGTCCTGTTCCACCCAGTGAGAGAAGTCCACCCGCTGTTCGATCAGGATGACCGGGTTCGTGGTGTCTTCGCCGGAGAAACGTCGAGTCAACCAGTTGGCGGCATCAGTAATTGCGACGGCAGCATTGCGGAGCTCTTCGATAGTCTGAGCCATATTGCTCATCTTGCTCATAGTGTTTTCCTCCTTTCTCGGATTGTCGTTGTTTGGCAAGGGCAGCAGGCCTTCGCGTCATGCGGGCGGATACAAGGCTGATCGTGTTGAGTACTGAGATTTCTTTAGACGCGATGTTGCTGTCTCTGCGGTTGCTGTGATCCATGTCGTCTCACCTCCGTTTCTGTAGGCCGGTGTCGTTGCCTTACACTTTTCACTGGAGATGGGAGGCGGATTTGAGCGAAGGAAAATCAAAAAAGATGAAAAAACTTCTGACCACCGGGATAGGCAGCCAGAAGCGGGTCTTACATTATATTAGTAGCCACGGACTTTCCGCAGCTCTGTTCGGTAGCGCTTCATCTGATCCGCGAAGGTCCGCTGTGGACGGCCCAGCGCCTTGGCGATTGCCCGGTCGGACACGGTGAAGTCCTCCTGCCACAGGGCGAGAATGATATCGGCATCAGGGTCGAGTTCACGGAGTCGCTTGATCAGGCGAGCCAGCAGGTCGCGGTCTGCAATGACATCCTCCATGCGAGGACCATTAGCCTTCTGCTGCTCCAGAAGGGTGACGTTGCCATCACCTTCCGGGGCATCGAGGGAAAGCAGGTCACCGGCGCGGCGATACTCGCAGTCCTCACAGAACATGTCGCATAGCCACCATTTATCGCGGGGGCAGCAGCACCGTCTGTGGTTCTGCATCCGCTTCCGGTAGGCGGTACGTTCGCGGTCATACTCTTTGTAATAATCGGCGGGTACTTCGAACCATGCTTTCAGGTTCTTGTCGTAGATACGATTGGTGTTCTCAGGTTTACTCATAAAATCAACTCCTTTGGTTTTCGTGCGAAATCCGCAGGAGCCAATTGATGTCCGGAGAGACAAGCAGACGGCCAAGGAAATAGCTATCCCATCATCGGGATTAGGCTAAATCCAAGGCCGTCGATGCAGCTCTGCGGACTTCTAATTTATGGTGTTTTGCCTTGCCTTACGTGGCAGGGTGGTCGGCTACGATGAATCCCGTAGCGGTGCGTGTCACTCTGGAAATAATACTTCCGCGTGTGACAGTAAATGAACCACCAACGGGGATGTTGAAGCGGCAGGCGGCCTTGTGCGGGCCTTCGGTTTCAACATCGCCGGTTTTGTCGTTTGCCTTACACAGCAGGTGGTTCTTGCTGCTTCGGACTTCTCTCAGGTCGCTATCGATAACGTCGTCCTCCTTTTTGATAAAATGTTCCTGATTGGTAACAGCCTGATCAAAAAATATAGGCACAGAGGCCCTTATTTAGATCTTTCGTTCCCATTCGGTAACGATCGCATTATAGCACCACTGTTACCTGTTGTCAATTATTTTGAGAAAAGTGTTGCTTTTTGGGAACGATAGTGGTATTATTAGTGCAGGAGGAGGTGCGACACATGAGTTTGGGTGAGTATATTGCTGCTAAGCGCAAGAAAAAAGGATGGTCTCAAAGGGATCTTGCTACCGCTTCCAACATCAGTAACGCTGAGATTTCTCGGTTGGAATCCGGGAAGAGGAAGGAACCGTCTCCCAGCGTTCTTAAGGAGATAGCCAAGGCATTAGGAGTACCCTTTGAAGAATTGCTGCAAGCAGCCGGAATCCTTGACGATTACTATATCGAGAAGGGACGGGAGTTTGTTGCTGCAAGAAGCGATCAGTCGATCCCCGACGACCTGACAGAAGAGGAGTTGGCTGAAGTCAAGAGATTCATCGACTACATCATCAGTAAGAGGAAATGAAAAAAGCCAACTGCAATCCGCATACTTCGGACCACAGTTGGCTCTTTTCATTGTGCAGTTTTATCTGATTGTGATTCTGACTGGTTGAACTTGTGTAAAACGTCCGGCAGACTCTCTGATAGTTTCTGAGTACAGATAACCTGCAGCGGTAAGATCTTCAACCGTAATAACGAGGGAGTAGGGTATTTCTTCGTCGTCCTCAATGCCCCACCGAGTATAAAGCTCAAGCCATACTTCCCAGCTACCGGAATCAAAGCTCGAAAATTCATTACTGAAGTGATAGCAAGTATCCCACTTGTTTCGATTATCGCTGACCGAAGGATTATCTACAACATTTTTGCCGTTTGCATTCAGTCTGTGGATGGATGCAGAAATATAGGCTGCGGAGTATTCGCTTCCCTTTGCCCTGTCTACTGGAGGCTGGGCTATGCAGGTGACCGTTACACGGAGTTTCTTTTTACCGCGCTTTACCTTGAGATCAGCAATAGCAGACGGGATGTGGAATTTGACTCGTTTCTTCGTCAGCCGGTTCATGGTGCCGCTGTTAAGGAAAGATACACGGTTTTCAGATGAGTACATGCTGACCTCCGGAGAAGATAAGCCTCTGCCGTAGAGATTACCGGCCAGATCAATCTCATCCTGCTGTATATCGGTCCTATCATACGGGAGAACGACCCCATTGTAGAGAAGTGCCTGAGCTAGTCCAATATCATTATTGGGAACGACGGTAAGCGTTTGGGCGAGATCCCCAGCTACAGTCGGAGCAGTGAAACTCGTCCCGGCAGGAGCGCAGAATCCCGTCTTTGACAGGCACAATGCATATGGATCTGGAGGTACAGCTCCGTTTTTGAATTGAGTAGCACCATAGGACACCAGATCAGGCTTATAGAATCCGGAGAAACCCGGGCCTCGGCGGGAGTAAGGTGCAATGTCATTGAATTTGCTAAGGCTTCCGGGATGATCAACGCCGACAATTGCACCAACAGCGATGCCAAGCATAGCATCTGCCGGGGAGGCGATTCTTGATTCATCATCGGCAATAATGTCCTTGAGGGTATTCTGTGTCTTATACAAGTCATGATTTCCAGCCGAGATGACAAAGCGGATGTCGTATTTTCTGCTTAGCAGATCAAACTCGTATCCGAGGATGCTCATTTCGTCGCCTTCTATATAGGTCCCCGCGTTGTAGGAGAAGTTAAATATTTTTGCTACATCAGCGAAGGCTTTAACGGCTTCGCGGACGCGCTGGAGCATAATGTTTTCAGGGACGTTGTTTGAATCGGCGATCTGGGCGTCGATGATCCTTGCCCTTGGCGTAAGATAATCATCTGCTATGTGCATGCCTACATAGCCAAAGGCAACCCTACTGGCAACAGGAGTTCCGTGATTTCCAAAAGCAGCAGTTTTTATACAGCCGGATGCTTGCCAGTGAATCGGGACAACGGATTCCAGACCGGAGGGCAACGAAACACCGTCATCCAGAACCACGACCGTAGGAAGTGCAGTCAAATCAATATTCATATCCAGTTTCAGCTCATCCGTGATCGAAGACACATCACTCGGCTGGTAGCCGTGAAAAAAGACAGTTTTCTCCACCCAATAAATGCGTGGATCTTCCGCGATCTCATTGAGCCCACCGGGAGACATACTGGCACGGATAATCGCAGTCCCATCTGTCAGCTGATAAGGATCGCCCTGTAGGGTGCCATTCTTCTTCTGAATTCTCTCGGTGATGTTGGCCTGAGCTCGCGTTTGTACATCAGGAGCCATATCGGGTAAAAGCATGATCTGTACGTCGACAGAAACGGCATCCGGGTTTTCCTTTATATACTGAAGGATAGAGGATGCCTTTTTGTCTTCGGATGTAAATGGTTCAAATCCTTGAATGTACTGGAAGTTCTTCTTGGTTCCTTGGTCGCGGTATCTTGATACGCGACCCTGCAGGTTACCGAATACATCTCGTGAGGCAGAGACTATGGCGTGCCGTCCATCTTTAACGGCGTTGATGGTTAAGCCTTCATTTTCAATAAAGTCTTTCTGTGCTGCAAAATCTTCTTTGTCTTGCAGGATAATTTTGAAAGTGACCAAGTCCTGTTCGTCGAGAGAATTAGAAGACTGGAGGCGCTGGAAAAACTCCACGATACTCTGCAGTCCTTGGGAGAGCTTTTGACCATGTTCTGTATGAATGAGATTATATTGATTGCTGCGGCCAGTAGGAGTCTTTTCAACGTTGTGTATCTCATCCTCTGGAATCCACAGATGGTATCTTGTTTCTGTCATCAGATTTCACCTCGAAACTTCTTCACTTGATATTCTAACGTACTGTGGGAGATGCCAAGTGCGGTAGCAGCGGCTCTCAAGGAGACGCCTTTATCCAACATTTCACAAATAACCTTCATGGATTCATCGTTATTATCGGAGTATTTTGTTTTTTGCTGAATCAGTATCGTAGTAACATCCGCCGTTTTCAGACTGCCATCCATCAGGTACCTCTTTACAGCTGCCAGCATGAGTTCTTCAATAAGAGCGCCACTCATCCCTTCAGTCACTTTGGCTATCGCGCTGACATCGATTTTGGCGTTGATACCATATTTCGAGAGCTCGTTCTGGATCAACGCTTTTCTTTGTTCCATAGCGGGAAGGTCAAGAGTAATTGTGAAATTAAAGCGCCGCCAGATGGCGGGATCGAGAAGATGCTCATGGTTTGTAGCGGCTATGAGGATAACATTACTCGGAAGGTTGTCAAAGTTTTGCAGGAGGGTAGTTACGACACGCTTGAGTTCGCCTAATTCGTTGGTATCATCCCGCTTTTTGGCAATCGCGTCAAATTCATCTAGGAACAGGATAATCCGTTGATTTTTTACAGAATCAAAAACCTTACGGAGGTTTGTACTGGTCTGGCCAAGATATGAAGAAACAAGACCATCAAGCCTCACATAAGCGATAGGTAAACTCAGAGCATTACCGATGGCGTATGCTGTCATCGTTTTGCCGCATCCGGGAGGGCCACAGAGTAATAGCCTATTGGAGACGGGAATGTTGTGCTTTTTGAGATTGGCAGCGTTATTTTGCTCATCTACAAATTGTTGGATGATGGTTTTCTGATTGCCTGGAAGAATAACTTCGTCGAGCGATGTCTCAGAATAGACTATTTCGTACAGTTCAAGAAGACTATCTTTGTCTCGCGGCGCGACAGTCTGGGACGCCGAAGAAAAGAAAACGGCTGAGTTTCCAACTGCATGATCGGACACCGGCCCTTCGCTTTTCTGCTTCTGTTCGTATGCTTTCCGAAAGCGTGTAGCGGTAGGCATATTGCCTTTCTTTTCCTCATCTTTGATGAGTATATTCAGAGCTTCGGAAAACTGTTGCTCACTGCCGCTGCAGTGGGCAACGATTAAGTTCTCAACTAATTCTGCTTTCATAGGGGATCACTTCCATTCGTTTTGATTCGTACATTTACGTACATTTATAAATGATTATAGCATGAATAGGATGATGTGTCAACAAAAAATTCGTACATTTTCGTACAGAGCAGCATTTTTACAAAGGTGTTCAAGCCTCGAAGGAGAGCGCTTGAGATCTGAAAAATAAAAATCGCGGCATCTTGTTTGTGAATTACAATAAATCACGAAGTAATCCTGTCATCTCAGGAATAAATCTTGTAAAAAGGTGTCTTGTGTGATATACTGATAAAATCAGGCGCATTTGATATGTTGGAGTTAACTTGACAGTGAAAATGGAGGTTGGAAATGACCATCAGTTACAAGAAATTGTGGAAGCTGTTAATCGATAAAGACATGAAGAAAAAAGATCTCCAAAAGGCTGCTGGTATCAGTGCAGCTTCCATTACTAAACTTGGAAAAAATGAAAACGTGAATACCGAGATCATTGAAAAAATCTGTGTCGCGCTGCAATGCGATGTAAGTGACATTATGGAAATGGTCGAGGAAAACTAAGATTATCTGTTTTTGGTTGGATGGCCTTGTTCCCTATATGAACGAGTTTTTCAAAACTGGAGGATAAACATAAATGTTCGAAAAAGATAAAATCGCCCTGCGCGTCATCAGTCCATATAATGCTGCCATCACGAGAGAACAGTTTCTGTTTTATGAAGTGCGCACCACGGCAAAGCTGGTCTGCGAGGGATTAAGCAATGATGAAATCGTGAACCGCATTGTAAAGGAGAACTTGTTCCAGTATCCCACGGAGAAGTCCGTGAAAAAGATGGCGCTGGCCTGCCTCCGCAGACTGGACGCACTGGAGGATAACACGCTGGTGCAAGCGATAGCCACGCAGCCCAGCGACGTCTCCAAGCAGATCTGCCTGTATGCGATGATGCGCCAGTACCGCTTGGTATGGGAATTTATGCTGACGGTGGTAGGTTCAAAGTACAGATTATTGGACACCTCGTTTGGTAAGATAGATTTTAATGGATTTTTCATGCGCTTGCAGGAGCAGGATGACTGGGTCGCCACGTGGAGCGACTCCACCATCACAAAGCTGAAGCAGGTACTCCAGAAGATACTGGTGGAGAATGGGTACCTCGACAGCACCGACACGGATCATTTGAATCCGGTGTTGATCAGTCCACTGCTGGAGAACGCAATCCGGACATCCGGGCAGGAGCTGGCGCTTCCGGCCTTCAATTGCCTGAACTAAGGAGAACCTTGCATATGAGCGATTTAATGGAACGTCTTGACAGCCTGCGGGCACTGATACAGGAACCAGAGTTCCTGGAAGGCAAAGGCCTGTCCAATGAAGTAAATATCCGGATCTTCTGCTATGATCCGAAAGATGAGATGGCCATCCGGCATTTCACAGAGAAGCTGATGACCAACCAGAGTCTCAGCTGCCACCTGATCGAATACAACCT
>CANQUG010000037.1 GCA_947626985.1 uncultured Lachnospiraceae bacterium
ATACATCCTTCTACATCTTCTCTCGTCAACATCCCTTCATCAAATGCCTGTGTCAGCATCCCAATGGTACCGGTGATCGTTATTCCCATCTTTTTTGCAACCTGTCTACCCTTATGCTCGTCCATCAACAGAACATCCGATTGCTTTTCATCTGCCAGAATAATTGCCTCACTTTCTCCTGCATCTAATCCGGTAAAATTTCTCAATATATTAACAGATTTCCAATTGTTCACTTCTTCCACATAAATAAATTCACACTCTTGTACCACTTTTACTTCTCGCGAAAACACTTCATTCTCTGTCAGTTCCCGATACACTGCCCCCGGAATATAAACAACACCAAACAATTTCTGTAGAAGTTCCAACTGTCCCGCTTTCATCAGTGAAATAATCGGTGTGGTATCTGAAACAACAATCATACAGTCGCACCCCTTAATTTTTTCAACACTGCCAAATCTTCTTCATATTCTTCCTCTGTTTCATCAAAGTATGACAATCCTAATTTGCCATACAAAGTAATCAGGTCAATCTTATGAAGTCCAAGCATTTCTGCTGCCTTTCCATAAGACATGACACCTCTTTTAATATAAGGGTATACCAGCATTGCATTCCTTGTTATTTGCGCATCCTTGTCCTCTAATACTGTATATGGTACAATTTCATCCGGTATGTCAATTTCTACCTTTGTCATCGTCATAGCAATCATCTCCTACTTTACGTATTCTCCTGACTATTTATATACATTTTATTTTTTCCTTACAACAAAAAACAAACAAAACCCCTGTTTTATTCTTACCTGCCTGGCTTTACTCGAACTCTATGATCCCTGTCGGTTTTGGAGTGAAATCACAGAGCACCCCATTTCCTTCTTATGAGCCTCCGCCAACTCCTTCATCTCCCTGGCGTTCTGGAAAACCGCGTCGGTGATCCTGGCTCCTCCCAGAAGGCGGGCCAGCTCCCGGATGGAATCCTCTCCCTCCAGAGGATGGATTTCCGTGATGGTCTCCGTCCCCCGCTGGTGCTTTTCGATCTCAAAATGCGTATCCGCCATGGCCGCAATCTGAGGCAGATGAGTGATACAGAGCACCTGATGATGACTGCCGATCACCGCCATTTTTTCGGAAACCTTCTGGGCAGTCCGCCCGCTGATTCCCGTGTCAATCTCGTCGAAGATCAGCGTGCCAATCTGATCCCTGTCCGCCAGGATGGCCTTCAGCGCAAGCATGATCCGGGACAGCTCACCTCCGGAAACGATCTGCCCCAGAGGCTTTAAATGTTCCCCGGGATTGGTGGAAATCTCATAGGTAACCTCATCCGTTCCGTTGGCGGAATAACTGTTCTTTTTGTCGAATCGGATATCAAAATTCACATCCAGAAAGTTCAGATCCCGCAGTCCCTGGATGACCTTTTCAGAAAGCTGCGCGCCGTACTCCCTGCGGACCTTCGTCAGCTCGCCGGAAACCTTTTCCAGCTGCTGCCGGGCCTTTTTTACATTCTCCGTGGCCTTCCGGAAATTCTCCTGATATTTCATCAGCTTTTCCAGCTTCTCCTCCTGAGCGTCCCGGTACCGGAGAATATCCTCGATCCTCCGGCCGTATTTGGCCTTCAGGGAATTGAGAAGATCCAGCCGCTTCTCCGTCTCGTAAAAGGTCTCGTCGTCGAAGGTGAGATCCTCCAGATAGGAGGACAGCTCCCGGTTGAAATCGTTCAGCAGGGCGTCGATCTCCTGAAGGGAATTCTCCAGAGAAACCAGGTCCTCGTCGTACTCCGACACTCTGGACAGTTCCCTTAACGCATTCCCGGCAAACTCCCCCGCTCCTCCCTCATCTCCGGTGAAGCCGTGGACCCCCCGAAGAGCTTCGGCGATCTTTTTTCCATTGCTCAGCCTGCGGTACAGCTTTTCCAGCTCCTCGTCCTCCCCCGGAACAAGATGGGCTTTATCGATCTCCCCGACCTCAAATTCCAGGAAAGCCGTCTCCCGGTTCCGCTGCTCCTCGTTCATATCCAGAGCCTTCCGGGCACGGACGCAGTCCCGGTAGATTTCGAAGGCCTTCTCCACCCGCTCCTTCACAGGGCGGATCTTTTCCTTTCCGTAGGCGTCCAGAATCTCCAGCTGCCTGTCCGGGTAGAGAAGAGACTGATGCTCATGCTGCCCGTGAATATCCAGAAGGAGAGATGCGGCGGCCTTCATCTGCCCCACCGTGCTGGTTTCGCCGTTGATCTTATTGATGCTCCTGCCGTTCATCACCTTCCGGGACAGCAGCACCTGTCCGTCCTCGGGCAGAATATCCAGAGCCCTTAAACGCTCCTCCGTCCCGGGATCCTCCACCTGAAAGAGAAGCTCCACCAGCGCATAGGGAGCGTTCTCCCGGATCATGTCCCGGGAAATCCTGCTCCCCAGGATCAGCTGCATGGAACCCAGAAGGATGGATTTTCCCGCGCCGGTCTCTCCGGTGAGGATATTCAGCCCCGGTCCGAATTCCACTTCGATTTCCTCTATGAGGGCCAGATTTTTTACATGAAGATGAACTAACATAACTTCCTCCGGTTCTTTCCCCATTCCTCTTTGCCGCGGCAAAAGAGCGTCATTTCTTCAGGATCTCCCGCAGCCTGCGGGCCGTCTCCTCCGCCTGCCCGGCGGTTCCCGCCACGCACATCACCGTATCGTCCCCGGCAATGCTGCCCAGGATCTCCTCCCACTTCATGGCGTCCAGAGCCGCCGCCACCCCCATGGCCATGCCGGGCATGGTCTTGATGACCAGCATGTTCTGCCCCACATCTATGGAAGTGAGGGCTTCTCTGAGAACGCGGGTGTACCTGTCCCCCAGCTCCGCGGAGTCGTCCTGAAGAACGGCATATCTGGATCTTCCGTCTTTTCCCGTGACCTTGGTGATCTTCAGAGCGCGGATATCCCTGGACACCGTAGCCTGGGTCACCTTAAAGCCGGCTTCCTTCAGCCTGGCCGCCAGCTCCTCCTGGGTGTCCACATCATACTGCCCAATGATCTCCAGGATCTTTTCATGTCTCTCTGTCTTCAACTTCCGTCCTCCCTAACTGTTCCGCATCTTCTGGCGCAAAACCTCCACGAAGCTTAAATGATTCAGTTTCAGTATTTTTGTGCTTACGTCCGCCTTTTCTATCACGATCCGGTCTCCCGTAACCATGGGAATGACCGTATCTCCGTCAAAGGAAGCCAGCCCCTTCTCCTGAAGGTTCCTCCGCCCCTCTCCGATCTCCACCGTGATCACATCGCTTCCCGGAAGGATAATGCTCCTGCTGTTCAGCGTGTGGGGAGCAATGGGGGTCATCAGCGTCATGGCCGCGCTGGGAGACACGATGGGGCCTCCGCAGGAAAGGCTGTAGCCGGTGGATCCCGTGGGAGTGGAAATCACGATTCCATCCGCATTGTAAGAGTTCAGATACTCATGATTTACGTAATTTTTAAAACGAACCACCCGGAGGGGACCGTCCCTGCAGATGACGATGTCGTTGAGAGCAATGTCTCTGCCGATGATCTCCTCCCCCCGGTAAACCGTGCCGAAGAGCATCATCCGCTCCTCCACCTCATAATCGCCGGTCATCAGCTTATCCAGAGCCGGATAAACGGACTGGCGGTCCACCTCCGCGAGAAATCCCAGATTTCCCAGATTGATCCCCAGAAGGGGAATATCCCTGTGGACCACGTCCCTGGCCGCCTGAAGAAGGGTTCCGTCCCCTCCCAGCACGATGATGCACTGCGTCTCCGGAGGAATCAGCTCCGGGTTGGTGTAGTGATAGGGCCCCGAAAGCTTTTCCTCCGCCTGCTGCACCAGACATTCTCTGCCGTGGGCATTCAGGTAGGAAACAATACTGTCCGTCAGCTTCCGGTCCTGATCCTTCGTGCTGTTGGTAATGATATAAAACTTGTCCATGGTAATTGCTTTCCCTGATCCCGCATTCTAACCGATCAGCTATTATAATCCTGCTTTATCCAGCGTCTCATGGGCCTGCCGCACCACGTCCGCCGCCATATTCTCCGTCACGGGCAAATCATCCGCCCCTTCTCCTTCTTTTTTCAGATGGAGAAGATACTCGATATTTCCCTCAGGTCCCTTGATGGGGGAGAAGGACAGATGAGAGGGGTACAGTCCGATGGTTTTTCCGTAATCCAGAACCTTCAGGATCACCTCCAGGTGAACTCCGCTGTCCCGCACCACACCTTTTTTGCCTACCTTCTCCCTGCCGGCCTCGAACTGGGGTTTAATCAGACAAACGATCTCCCCCTCGGGAGTCAGCAGCTCCTTCACGGGAAACAGTACTTTGGTAAGAGAGATAAACGAAACGTCGATGGAAGAGAAATCCGCCGGTTCCCGAATATGCTCCGGCAGAACGTAGCGGATATTGGTTTTTTCCATGCACACCACCCTGGGATCGCTTCGCAGCTTCCAGTCCAGCTGGCCGTATCCCACATCGATGGAGTACACCTTCACGGCTCCGTTCTGGAGCATGCAGTCCGTAAAGCCTCCCGTGGAAGCGCCCACATCCATGCAGATCTTTCCCTCCAGGGAAACGCCGAATTCCCTTACCGCCTTCTCCAGCTTCAGCCCTCCCCGGCTCACATAGGGGAGGGTGTTACCCCGCACCTCGATGGAAGCCTCCTCCTTCAGCATGGTTCCGGCTTTGTCCTCCTTCTGCCCGTTCACATAGACGCATCCGGACATGATGCAGGCCTTCGCCTTCTCCCTGGAAGACGCCAGATTTCTCTCCACCATCAGAACATCCAGTCGCTTTTTCATGCCAATCCTCCTGTTTCCCCGCCGGCGCCCGGGCAGCGGCCCTCCGGAAGCTGTTTCCTCTCAGACCCCATATTCTTCTATCGCCCGCAGAATACTTTCCGGGGACAGGCCGATCCGGGCCCTCAGACTCTCCACGCTGCCATGCTCCACGAAACGGTCACCTATGGCGATGGGCAGCACCCTGCAGCCCGGATGTCTCTCCTGCATGTATGCCGCCACATGCTCTCCGAAACCGCCGCTCTTCACATTCTCCTCCACGGTCACGATCAGATTATGCTTCTCGGGCAGGTCGTTCAGCAGCTCCTCGTCCAGAGGCTTCACAAAGCGCACATTCACAAGAGTGGGGCAGATGCCCTTTTCCTTCAGGCCGTCGCACACCAGCTCCCCGGTCTTCATCATGCTTCCCACTGCCAGAACCGCAACTTCCTCTCCCTGCTCCAGCACCTCGCTCTTTCCGTAAACCAGAGGGGCCTGAAATTCGGTGAATTCCTCGCAGGCGCATCCTTTGGGATAACGGATGGCGCAGGGTCCCTCGTACTCCGCGGCAAACCGCAGCATTTCCTTCAGCTCCCATCCGTTCTTGGGAGCCATCACGGTCATATCGGGCATCATGCTCAGATAGGACAGATCGAAGCATCCCTGATGAGTCTCTCCGTCCGCTCCCACCAGTCCCGCCCGATCGATGGCAAAAACTACCGGAAGCTTCTGCATGCACACATCGTGAAGGATCTGATCCACGCTCCTCTGAAGGAAGGAGGAATACACCGCCACCACAGGCTTCAGACCTCCCAGCGCCAGTCCGGCGGCAAAGGTCACGGCGTGCTCTTCCGCGATCCCCACATCAAAAAATCTCTCCGGAAAAGCTTTTCTGAATTTATCCAGCCCCGTCCCGTCAGGCATGGCCGCCGTGATGGCCACCAGTCTGGGGTTCTCCCTTCCCAGCTCCACCATGGTATCCGCAAACACTTCCGTGCAGGAAGGTCCTTTCTTCTTCTCCAGAGGTTTCCCGGTGGCCACATCAAAGGGCCCTACCCCGTGAAATTTCTCCGGATCCGTACTGGCGGGGAGATATCCCCGGCCCTTCCTGGTGATCACATGCACCACCACGGGACCGTCCACGCGCTTGGCCTCGTTGAAAAGCTTCATCATCTGGCGCATATCGTGACCGTCCGCAGGACCCAGATAAGTGAGCCCCATATCCTCAAAAAGCATTCCCGGAATGAACAGCTGCTTGATGCTGCTCTTGGTCCTCCGGACCGTATCCACCAGAGGGATACCGATCCGCGGAATTTTCTCCAGGCTTTTCGTGACGCTCAGCTTCATCCCCGTGTAGGCCTGCGCGGTACGCAGGGCGCTGAGATACATGGACATGCCTCCCACATTCTTGGAGATGGACATATTGTTGTCATTGAGCACAATAATAAAATTGGTTTTCAGCACCGCCGCGTTGTTCAGAGCTTCATAGGCCATCCCTCCCGTGAGGGCCCCGTCTCCGATCACCGCCACCACATGATGCTTCTGGCCCAGAAGATCCCTGGCCCTCACATAGCCCAGAGCGGCGGAAATGGAATTGGAGCTGTGGCCGGTGTCAAAGGCGTCGCAGTCGCTCTCCTTCCTCTTGGGAAAGCCGCTCAGGCCTCCCTCCCTGCGCAGCGTGGCAAACTCTTCTTTTCTTCCCGTGAGAATCTTATGGGTGTAGGCCTGATGACCCACATCCCAGATCAACTTGTCCTGGGGAAAATCCAGCACATTGTGGAGCGCTATGGTAAGCTCCACCGCTCCCAGATTGGAAGCCAGATGTCCCCCCGTCTTACTGACGGACTTCACCAGAAACTGCCTGATCTCTCCCGCCAGCGTGGGAAAATCCGCCAGGGCAATATCGTGAATATCGTTCGGCTTATTGATCTTTTCCAGAATCATTGGTATCCTTCTTTCATTTTCTGCGTTCCACCAGAGATGTCACCAGTTCCAGCAGAAACTCATTTTTTTGTTTCAGACTTTCCAGTATATGGAGCGCCTCCTGAGAAAAAAAGGCTGCCTGACGTGACGCCTCCTGGATTCCGAAGAGCGTCACGTATGTAATTTTATGATTTTTGTCGTCGCTGTGCACCGGTTTGCCCAGTTCCGCGCTGGTGCTGATCACATCCAGGATATCGTCCCGGATCTGGAAGGCCAGTCCCACGTCCCTGGCAACCTTCTCCACCAGATTCACTTCCTCTTCCCGGGCTCCGGCAAGAACAGCCCCCACCATCATGGGGGCTTCGATCAGCGCTGAGGTTTTGTGCAGATAAATGTAATCCAGCATTTCCCGGGTGAGGGGCTTCCCGTCATTTTCCACATCCACGCCCTGGCCCCCCAGCATGCCGGAAATTCCGGTTTTTTCCGCCATAATGCGCACGGAACGGATCACGGCGTCCCTGTTCCCGCCCAGATCAAAGGCCCGGAACATGGTTTCGTAGGCGTAGTTCAGGAGCGCGTCCCCGGAGAGGACCCCCATGGCTTCTCCGTACACCTTGTGGGTGGTGAGACGTCCCCTGCGGTAATCGTCGTTATCGATGGCGGGCAGATCATCATGGATGAGGGAGTGGGTGTGAATCATCTCTATGGCAGCCATAAAGGGCTCGCACAGTCTCTCCTCCCCGCCGAAAAGGCGCAGGGTTTCTCTCAGCAGAATGGGCCGCAGCCTCTTTCCCCCCGCGCACATACTATAGTTCATGGCCTTCGTCAGTGTGCCGGCGAAGCCTTCCTCCTCCGGAAGATATCGGCGGATGATCTCCTCCGTCTCCCGGGTTCTTTTTTCCAGTTCAGCTTGAAAATTCACGCAGCGTCCCATCCTCGTTCATCTGAAGCATTTTCTTTTCTACGGTATCCAGTTTCTCACTGCAGTATTTTAAAAGCTCCATTCCCTGCTTATAGCAGGAGAAGGATTCCTCCAGAGTGGTCTCCCTGTCCTCCAGCTTCGCCGCCAGAACGTCCAGTTCCCCGAAAACCTCCTCCAGGGTTTTTTCTTCTCTTTCTTCCTTTTTTTCAGACTCCATGCAATTCTCCTCTGATTTTCCCATGCCGGTTTGGCCGGATGTCATGGATGTTCTCCGGCGATATCATTCCTCTCCGGCATTATCACTATTGCCGGCTGTTAGCATCTTTTTCGGCATTATCATTCCTCTTCGGTGGTATATTCCTCCCGGCCGGTATCATCCTTCTTCGCCGGTATCATTCTTCTCCGGCATTACTATCCTTCTCCGCCGGTATCATTCTTCCCGGCCATTGTCATTCTTTTGCGGCCGGTGTCATTCTTCTTCGGCGTTCCGGTCTGTATCCCGTGTTTCCTTCCTTGCGCTGTCCACCGTGGCTTCCAGGGTTCCGTCTGTCACTGCCACGGTGATCCTGTCGCCCTGTTTTACCTGATCCACGCTGAACAGGGTCCTGCCCTCGCTGTCAGCTACATAGGAATAGCCCTGGTTCAGCTTCCTCAAGGGGGACAAACCGGAGAAGCGCTCCAGGTAAATCCCCAGCCTGTGCCGGTTTTCCTCCACCCTTCGCTCCATCCCGCCCCGGATTCTTTCCTCCAGATCCGCGAGACGCAGAAGATTCTCCCGCAGACGGTTCTCCGGGCTTAAATACTGCATTTTTACCTGATACTGGCTCAGTCTCCCCCGGAGGAGATCCAGCTTCGTCCTCATGGCGCGGCGCAGTCTCTCATCACTGGATGCCAGAGTTTCCACCACGCTTCTGTAATCATCCACTGCCAGCTCCGCGGCGGCGGAAGGTGTGGGGGCTCTCAGATCCGCCACAAAATCCGCGATGGTGAAATCCGTCTCATGGCCCACCGCCGAGATCACAGGCGTCCTGCACTCAAAAATGGCCCTGGCCACAAGCTCCTCGTTAAAGGCCCACAAATCCTCTATGGATCCGCCTCCCCGGCCCACAATGATCACGTCCACGCCGGCCTGGTCCAGCATCCGGATGCCCCGGGCGATGCTCTGGGCGGCTCCCTCTCCCTGTACCAGGGCAGGATAGAGAATGACCTGGAGATAGGGATTTCTCCGGTGGGAAATATTCCGGATGTCCTGCACCGCCGCTCCCGTGGGCGCTGTCACCACACCCAGGCGCTTGATAAATCTGGGAATGGGCTGTTTGTACTCGCTGGCAAACATTCCCATGTCCTCCAGCTCCTGCTTCAGCGCCAGGAACCGCTCATAGAGGGCGCCGGCGCCTTCCAGGGAAATTTCCCGGGCATACAGCTGGTATTTGCCGTCACGTTCGTAGACGTCTACGGTTCCGCCCACTACTACCCTGTCTCCGTCCTTCATACGGAAGGACAGGCCCCTTCTCTGGCCTGCAAACATGACGCAGGTGAGAACGCCTGTCTCGTCCTTCAGGGAAAAATAGATGTGTCCGCTGGTGTGATATTTGCAGTTGGACACTTCGCCCTTCACGTAGATCTTCCGGAGAAAAAAGTCCTGGGCAAACATATTCTTGACGTAACGGTTTACCTGACCTACTGAATATACTGTCTTCATAGGGTTTCCGAAGCCTCTGCTTCTGATGCTTTTTCTTCCGGGGGTTCTGCCGCAGGAATTTCTGTGTTCAGGATTTCCTGCCCGAAGGCTTTCTCCTCCGGGGGTTCTGCAGCAGGAATCTCTGTGTTCGGGATTTCCTGCCCGAAGGCTTTCTCTTCTGGGGGTTCTGCAGCAGGAATCTCAATTCTCTTCTCCGGTCCTTCTTCCTGAGAGAATTCGGATTTTCGGAATCTCTTCTCCGGTACTTTTTCCTGAGATGATTCAGATTTCCAGTTTCTTTTCTTCGGTTTTTCTTCCTGAGAAGCTTTCGGTTTCCGGAATTCCTTCTCCTGTGTTTTTTCCCGTGAGGTTTCTTTCTTCGAGTTCCCCCGGCGCTCTCTCTGCTTCTCTTCGTCCCCGGGTTCCTTCTCTTTGGAGAGGAGAATGATCTTCGCCTGACTCCGCGGTCTCTTCGGCTTGGGATCTCCCGGCGATTCCTTCCGTCCTCCGGCGATCTTGCCCAGCACGCCGTTTACGAAGGAGCCGGAGGTATCTCCCCCGAAGCTTTTCGCCAGCTCCACCGCCTCGTTGATGGCCACGCCCACCGGCACGTCCTCCTCATACTTCATCTCATAGACAGCCAGACGCAGTGCAATGATATCCACTCTGCTCATTCGGCTGGTCTTCCATCCTGTGCTGTAGTCATTGAGCACCGCGTCGATCTCCTCCAGATGTTCCAGGACATGGTCATATTCTCCTCTTATGAACTCCCAGTCCCTGTCCTGTATCTCCCCCAGCCCCTCACGATAAAGGGCCAGCTGGTTTTCCATCTCTTCCTCACAGTGAAACTGCCTGATAAACAGCAGTTTAAATACGTGCTCTCTCTCTTCCCGTCTCCGCATAGTTCCTCCCAAATGAAACGACTGCACTCCGTCTGCAGCTGCAGACCTTTTTGTCTAAAGTACAGAAAAAAGGAAAGGGGTACTTTCCTTTTTCTGATTTTACTAAATTCGATTGTTTTAATCCGGTTTTACTTCCCGCTCTGGCTTTCCATCTCTACGTTGGCGATGCGGATATTCACGTCCGCCACCTCCAGACCGGTCATATTCTCGATGGAGGATTTCACTCTGTCCTGAACCTTCCGGCTGGTCTCCAGAAGATTCTTGCCAAACTCGATATTCAGCGTCAGATCCACTGTGACTGTCCGCTCCGCGATCGCTACCTTCACGCCCTTGGAAAGGTTTTTCATCCCCAGCTTGCTCACCAGCTCATTGGTGATGTTTCCGCCCATGGAGACGACTCCCTCCACCTCAGTGGCAGCCAGTCCGGCGATGATAGCTACCACTTCGTCCGTGGTCTGCACCTCGCCTATGCCGCTTACCTCCTGTATCTTATATGTCTTTCTTTTTTCTGCCATGACAAACCCTCCTTGAAACCCTTCCCGGTTTTTCCAGCTTTCATTTTATTGCCATAGGGTTATTATATCAAAACAGGCCGTAAAATAAAAGGGTTAATTGCAGAATTAACGTTCTTCTCCCCGCCGTTGGCCGGTTATTTCAGGAAACGGCAAATTCGCTGAAGGTGCTGGTTATACGCCATACGGACGCAAAAAGGGAATTGGCTGACGATTCCGGTTATATACCACGCGGACGCAGGCAGGGCTGTGCTTCCTGTCTGTTGACGGCGCAACACTCCGCCGAACTAACCGCTAACTCCGGCTAAGGCGCTCAGGAAGAGCCTTCGCGCCTAAGTCTCCGTAAGCGGTGGATTTCGTCTCCGTTAAAACCGCGCCCAAACGGTCTACCAGACAGGAAGCACAGCCCTGCCTGCTGTACGTCGAATCATCGACGGGAATTGTTCGTATTTCAGGGAATATATTCTCATTTCATGTGGAACTGCGTCTTAAATTTATGCGGCTCCCCACTATCTGTTCTATACGGTGCACGGCCGCGCTGATAGCCAGCGCTGCGAGAAATATCACGAAGGGACGGCCGAAGCGGAACATAACCACGAATATTTTGGCCGATGAAAAACGTCCCAAAAAATCCACGAAGGCATTGCACAGCGCGCTTGCCAGGAATTGAAAAACGTAAATAAACAGGGAATAGTCTCTGCCGATCCGCACCAGAATATTTTCCCCGGAGACTTCCCAGGCGTAAATCGTGATCAGCTGCATCAGCAGAAACGCCGTCACAAAATTAAAGAAGTAATTGTTCCGTCCGGAATCCAGGGCGGGCTGTGAGGCAAAAGCCTGGTACTCGCACAGCAGACAGAAAACGGAGGCTCCGATGAGAAGCAGCAGATTGCCCCTGTTCTTCGCCGCAGGTTTGAGCTTCGGCAGATAAAATCCCGCACAGAACATGGGAACCGCCGCGATCAGAAAATTACTTGCATAATAATAGGGAAGGTTTCTGTGCAGAAAAATAATGCAGTATCTTCCCAGAACATGATAGAGAACCAGCAGCACCGGCGTGCAGATTCCCGCCAGTCTGTATCCGGCGGCGCCCAGTCTGGAAAGGAGAAAAAACACCAGAAGGCATCCGGCGTAGGCCGGCAGATACCACAGGTATCCGGCAAAAAAAGGCTTGTTTCCAATGAGGAGAAGGAGAATATTCTCCACGCTCCAGGTAATTTTGATGGTGGGACCTGCCGCGCCGGTCAGACGGTCAAAAACCGCATAAAACAAATAAATGACGAAACTGAATACCACAAAGTAAGTGAGGATCTTCCGAAACTGCCGAAGGAACCAGGCTCCCCCGTCCTTTTTTTTTCCGTACAGAATCCTCTGACCCGCCAGGTACCCCGAGATCATAAGAAACAGGGGAACGCCGCAGCGGCCCAGAGCGCATTCCAGGGCATAAAAGCCCGTCCCGAATTTTTTTGTGGGAAAATGCATGAGCACCACCATGATACAGGCGATTCCCTTCATCAGATCCAGCAGATTGTTCCGTTTTCCCTTCCCGTTCATATCCGCGCCTCCCGGCTATTTGCTGAACTCCGCAAGCACCAGCTCTGGATTCCTGTCCTGGGTCATGCCCACGCTCCAGGGATTCACGAACAGGAGCAGCGGATTTCCTTTCAGATCCATAACCTTCTTCATATCGGAGGTGCCGCTGATCTTCGCCACATCCACCTCGTCCTTGTTCACGATCCAGCGGATATGCTCGTAAGGCAGGTTTTCCAGACGGATGTCCACATTGTACTCATTTTCCAGACGGTACTTCAGCACGTCGAACTGCAGCACGCCCACTACGCCCACGATGATCTCCTCCATGCCGCCGTTCAGCTCTTGGAAGATCTGAATCGCTCCCTCCTGGGCAATCTGGTTGATTCCCTTTACAAACTGTTTCCTCTTCATGGTATCCAGCTGCCTCACCCTGGCAAAATGCTCCGGCGCAAAGGTGGGAATTCCCTCGAAGGCAAATTTTTCCCCGGGCGTGCAGATAGTGTCCCCGATAGAGAAGATGCCCGGGTCAAAGACGCCGATAATATCTCCCGCGTAGGCTTCGTCCACCACATGTCTGGCCTCCGCCATCATCTGCTGAGGCTGGAGAAGACGCATTTTTTTGTCCCCCTGCACATGATAAACCTCCTCAGAAGCGCTGAATTTCCCCGAACAAATGCGCATGAAGGCGATTCTGTCCCTGTGGGCGCGGTTCATATTGGCCTGAATCTTAAATACAAAAGCGGAAAAATAATCCGCCATGGGATCCACCACACCCTGATCGGACAGTCTGGGCAAAGGCGACGTAGTCATACTCAGGAAATGCTTCAGAAAAGTCTCCACCCCGAAGTTGGTGAGGGCGGATCCGAAAAACACCGGAGTAAGCTCCCCTCTGCTCACCTTTTCCTGGTCAAAATCCGCGCTGGCGCCGTCCAGAAGCTCAATCTCCTCCAGCAGCTGTTCCTTCTGCTCCGGGTCCACCACTTCATCCAGCCGTGGCTCGCCGACGCCGATCTCCTCGATGACGCCCTCCTTCGTTCCCTTCTGGGTATCGGAGAAGATCAGAACCTTTTCCGTATTTCTGTCGTACACGCCTCGGAATTTCTTTCCGGAACCGATGGGCCAGTTGATGGGACAGGTGGCGATGCCCAGCTCCTTCTCGATCTCGTCCAGGAGGTCAAAGGTATCGTTGGCGTCCCGGTCCATCTTGTTGATAAAGGTAAAAATAGGAATATGGCGCATAACGCAGACCTTGAAAAGCTTTCTGGTCTGAGCCTCCACGCCCTTGGAACCGTCGATGACCATCACGGCAGAGTCCGCCGCCATGAGGGTACGATAGGTATCCTCCGAGAAATCCTGATGTCCCGGAGTATCCAGAATATTGATGCAGTAACCGTCATAGTGAAACTGCAGAACGGATGAGGTGACGGAGATTCCTCTCTCCTTTTCGATCTCCATCCAGTCGGACACTGCATGGCGGGCCGTCGCCTTGCCCTTTACGCTTCCAGCCAGATTAATGGCTCCGCCATACAGCAGAAATTTTTCCGTGAGGGTTGTTTTGCCCGCATCCGGATGGGAGATGATGGCAAACGTTCTTCTTTTCTCAATTTCTTTCGTATTCGACACACTGGCCTCCTATACTTTTCTATCCATATTCACATTGCTGTCCGGACTCCCCGAAAGCCCGGGGTAAAACCGCAAAGGCCGCAGTTTTCCCGCATCCTGTGAAGCCCCGTCAGCAACAGATGTTCCAAAATCCGGCAACAGTCCTATTCTAGTATATGAAAGGCCGGGCTGTCAAGGAAATTACACATTTCAAAGACAGCCCTCCGGCCTCAGTCGTAAATTCCCTCTGTGTCGATCTCATAGTCCTCATATGTATCCTCATAATAATCCGCGGAAGCCGCGATCTCCTCCTGAGAATCATAATCCTCCTCCGTGAGGCCGTCCCCCGCGAGATAATCCTCTTCCGGATAGTTCTCATCAGCATAGTTCTCTTCCAGATAATCCTCCGAATAATTCTCCCCGGAATAATTCTCCTCCGGATAGTTTTCTCCCAGATAGCTCTCCTCCGGATAATTCTCTTCCAGGTAATTTCCCTCCGTCTGGTCTGCCGCCGCGTAGTATCCTGCGGCGGACGTCTCCTCCTCCCCGCCTTCGCTCAAAGGTGTGATCACAATGTACTCTGCCGCAACTCCCGTCTTTCTTTTCACAATATCCTCGATCTGGGCCCGTCTGGAATCCTCCAGATCCTCGTCGGGCACCACCACGTCCGCAGTTTCCCCGGTCAGATTCACAATGACGTTTTCAAAGCCTTTGGCCGCCAGAAGAAGCTCCGCGGCCGCTTCCTTCTCCGTCAGCTCCGTCATTTCCACCATGGTGTTGATGGCCGTCTGCTTCTGCTCATCCCCGATATCCTGATTGCTGATGATCTCCTGAAGGTCCGCTTTGTTCTGAGAACGGATCTGTTCCCTGCTCACCTTGGCCTGAGCGGCAAAGCCGGATGACCCGGTGAGCACCGCCTCCCCGGGCGTCCCGCTGTCCTCGGCGGAATTTCCCGTCTCATCCGCCATGTTCTCCTCCAAAAGGGCCGTCTCATCCGTGATATCGTAATCCAGCTCCTCCAGAATACTGTCCGCGCTGGTTTCCTCGTCCTGAAATCCCAGATCCACATCCGCAAAATTCAGATATCCGGCCACAGCAATGAGAATCGCCAGGGAGGTGATGATCACCTGATTTTTTTTCATGATTTTTTTCACTTTTACTCTCCTCATTTCATTTTCATTACTTTAATTTTATGGGCTTCCACCTGAAATAATGCCATCACAGCCTGCTGAATGTTCTGAACGACCACAGAATTTCCCGCTCCCTCCGCCGCAATAAGCACTCCCGTCACCTCCGTGCCCTCCCGGACGGAATAAAATCCCTGAGAATCCCCGCCGGTCTTTGTCATCAGAAGTACCTTCACCTTTCCCACGCCCTCCACGCTGGACAGGAGATTCTCCAGCTTTTCTTCCAGCTCCGTCTTTTCCGCGTCGTCCGTTTCTCCGGAGAGGCTGTTCACCGTCTTCCCGTTCTCACTTTTCTTTGACGCCGGCATGGCCAGAAGCGCCAGAAACACTCCCAGAAGCAGCAGAATGGTCCACTGGGTTTTGTCTGTGCGAAGCAGCCGTGACAGAAAGGTCTCCTTCCCGGATTCCGCAGGTTTCCATAAGCGCATCCTCAATCCCCCTCTCCTGCTCGTCTGTCAGCTCCTCTGACACCAGAACGCCGGCAGTCACCCGCTCCCCCTCTATATGTACGACGACATCCAGAAGGTTTATGCCCTGATTTTTAAAAATCTGCCGGATTTTTTCTTCGATTTCCAGTTCGCAGCCCCTCTGAAAATAAAGGGCCTGAAGATTTTCCAGTTCCTTCCGTTCCCGGAGGCCGTCCTCCTCACTGTAGTGGACGCTGAAGCTCTCCATCAGCTCGGAGGTTTTGCCCAGCAGGGCAAAGAGCGGCGTGCACATCATAAATATAAGAAGGATTCCCATAAAAAAACGGACAAATCTCTCGTATTTTTTGTCCGGCACAAGATGAAGCACAGCGGTGAACAGAATGTAAAATACTCCCAGATTTTTTATCCACTGATAAAGCTCCTTCTTCATCCCCCGCCTCCAAAGCTTACCATCAGAATCAGAAACGTCAGCATACACAGCACCTCCCCGGTGATGAGGACCTTCAGCAGAAGACCGATGCCCTCCCCCATGGTTCCAAGGCATTCCACGATCCGCTTGTCCGACACCGGCTGGGCCACCGCGGCCAGAAAACGATAACCGGCAGACATGAGGCCGTAGTGCAGAAGCGGGCCAGCGCCCGCCAGAAAAAAGACCAGGAGAAATACCGCTCCCAGACTGTTCCTCACGAGTACCGCGCTGGTTACCACGATCTCTGTCACCATATTGATGGCATTCCCCACTCCCGGAATGACGCTGGCGGTTTTTCCCAGGGCACTGCGCTTCAGAGAGTCGATCACGGGAGAGACCAGACTCCGCACGATCTGCAGACCGGCCACCAGTCCCAGAAGAGTGTTCAGTCCCCAGCTGATCAGGGTTTTCAGAAGATCGGACAGTTTGCCCAGCATTTCCTCGCGGGAAAGATGATTGATGAGGCAGAGAAGTATATAGAGCTGGACGCCGGGAAGAAGAAGATTCACCAGAACCCACTGGATCAGCCACACCAGCAGGAGTACGCCCTCGTAAAACATGGCCGCTGTGGAAGCTCCGACGGAGGCGGCTATGGCGATAAAATAGGCCGGAGCCAGGCTTCTCATAAATTCCGCGATCCAGGAAAGGCTCTCAGACAGGGAACGCACCAGCTCCGAGAAGGATTCCATCAGCAGCATGAAGAGAACCAGATACACCACATAGAAGCTGATGTCGCCCACCTGGCCGTTGTCAAATATTGTGGCAAAATTGAAAAATACCGCTGCCAGAAGGATGAGGAGAATCACCCGGAGAAACTGGCCCCGCTCTCTGGACAGGCGGGAAAAGAGGAAGCTGCGCAGCAGCCTGGCCACTCCTTCTCTGGACAGGGCTTCCTCCCCGCTGATGATTCGCTTCAGGGATTCGGAAACAGAAAAGCTGCCCTTTCCAAGCAGCTCATCGATCATGTTCTGTATTTCTGTCAGGTCGATCTCCGAGAGAAGCTCTTCCTGCAGGCGGCCTGCGCTTTCATCGGCGGACAGAGCGCCGGTTTCTCCCGGTGAAGTATCTACGGTTTCTGACGAATGTGATTCCACGCTTTCGGTATACGCCCCTGCGTAGTCCGCGCCGGACTGACCTCCGGTTCCTTCCGGTGAAGTTTCTACAGTTTCTTCCGCGGCGGTTTCTCCCGTCCTGAGGACGGAGGATATTTCTCCCCGGACGTCTGTCCGGGACCAGAACAGGAGCAGCACAACCAGAAGCATGCCCAGCCGCTTCATACGAGAAACCCCTCGATAGTCTCCAGAAGCGCCAGCAGTACCGGCATACTCAGGACCATAATGGACAGCTTGCAGAACAGCTCGATCTGGGCGCCGGTAGCCTGATATCCCGCATCCCGGCATATTCCGGAGGAAAATTGCCCGATATAGGTGATTCCGATCATTTTTATCAGCACGGAAAAATAACTGCCGTCCATGGGAAGGCTCTCCCGAAGCCTGGCAATGGTCTCGAAGAGATACTGAAGCTTTCCCACCGCAAGTCCCAAAATGATCAGCCCGATCCCCATGGTGACAAAACCTGCGTACTCCGGCCTGGCTCCCTTCAGAATAGCCCCAAGCATCACCCCTGCAATTCCCAGAAGAGAAATCTTTACAATATCCACAGCGCCTCCTGACCCGGTTCAACCGGATTTCACAGTCAATGGTTCCATATTTCAGATTTCCGGTTCCACTTTACCGGGAACTCCCGGCAGCTACAATGTGAACAATAACTGAATACTTTCAAATAATTCATAAATATAGGGTACGATCCAGAACAGAGCCACCAGAAGTCCCGCCAGACTCACCAGAAACGCCTGTTCATCCCTGCCGCTGTGCTTGAGTACCTGAGAAAGGACGGAGACCAGTATCCCCACAGCAGCAATTTTAAAAATAATGCCGACCTCCAAAATTCCTCCTTTCCGACGTCCTGCACCGGTCTGACACACCGGAACAGCCGGCCTGACAGAGCGCTTCTACCACACCAGAATGACCAGCAGGACTGCCCCCAGCACTCCCAGACTTCGATAGATTTTCCTTTTTGAGGGCATTTCCAGCCGCAGATCCCGGAGCGCCAGTTCCAGATTTTTCTCATAGAGTTCCAGCTGCCGAAGCTGCATCTCCAGATCCAGATACCCCAGAGAATCACCCAGCGCGCAGAAATTCTCCCTCTCCTCCCGGGACAGGGCCGTCCGGGATAAGGTTTCCTCTGCGCATGCCCGAAATAATACTCCCAGGGATGCTCCTTTTCCCTCTTCCATTTCCAGAGACAGCTTTCTCAAAAATGAAGCGAAAGGCTCCTCCATCCTGTGTGAAACGCTGCGAAAAGCTTCTCTCAGAGAGGAACTGCCAAATCGGATCTCTCCCCTGAGAAGCATTGTCATTCGAAGGATCTGCTCCAGATTTTTTTCCCGGCATCCCAGAACATAGCTCTGGCCAAAGCCCAGGCCCGCCCCGGACAGAAGAATCAGACAGATTCCCGCCAGCTTCAGCATGGACGACCCTCTCCGTCAAAAATCCCCCGGACGACCCCGGGATGATCGCCCCTTCCCAGAAGAACAAAACGTTCGAACACTTTGGCGTTCAAAAGCTTCTGAAACAGAGGCTGCCGTGAAACCTCCTCCAGAGAATTTCCATGAGCCGTTGCGATCAGCTTGCACCCGCAGTGAATCACCGATTCCACCGCCCGGTAGTCCTCCTCCCCTCCCAGCTCGTCCACAGCCACCACCGCAGGCGACATGGAGCGAAGAAGCATCTGCATCCCCTCCGCCTTGGGACAGCCGTCCAGGATATCCGTGCGCATTCCCAGATCATTCTGCGGAATTCCCTGATAACAGCCTGCCAGCTCGCTGCGCTCGTCCACCACTCCCACAGTTAGCCCGTCCAGTCCGTTGCTCCCATTGCTGAGCTGGCGGATCACGTCCCGGAGAAGAGTGGTTTTTCCGCATCTTGGGGGAGATAAAATGAGTGTGTGCGCCACCCAGTCCCCGGTTCTGAGATAAGGCATCACCTGATCCGCACAGCCGGGAATCTGATGGGCAAGACGCACATTAATACAGGAAATGTACTTCATGCCCCGGATGCGGTTTCCGTCCAGAATCACCTTACCCGTCACCCCTACCCGATGCCCTCCCTGAACGCTGAGAAAACCCTGACGGATCTCATCCTCATAGGCATAGAGAGAATATCCGCTTACATACTCCAGTGTCTCCTTCAGATCCTCTCTGGTAACCAGATAGGGCTCCCGGCCCTTCTTTTTCAGAAAGCATTCTCCTCCGTCATACATGAGAAAAAGCGGTCTTCCCGCCCTCAGTCTGATCTCATAAAGCTTTTCATAGTCCAGCTCCGCCATCGCCAGAAGACGGCGGATATTTTCTCCGAACAGGCTCTGAATCTGTTCCGCTTCCATTGACCTCACCTCTTTACAGCTAGTATATGAGGACAATCCTGATTTAGTACAAAACTCCTTTCAAAACTCCGGGAACTGCTCCGAATACGATCATGAGCACGCAAACATGCAGATACTCGTCCGGACTACACACATATTTATCCGGACATATTCATCCGGGCATATTCATCTGAGTATATTCATCTGAGTATATTCATCTGAGTATATTTATCCGGACATATTCCTTGCAGGCATCCGCCAGACCGGCTTCATTCGGACTATACAGGTTCTCGTCCGGCAGTATCGGCTGCAAAAGTGCGAATTATGTCGGGCGAAATTTGTCGATGAAATTTTCTTTACAAAACCCATAAAGGCATTTATACTGAATGCACAGCAGCTTCAGGAGAGCGGCGGCTCCCTCATCTTTTTATCAGTATCTCTTATCTTTTTAACAATTTTTTTAACAATCTTTTTAACAATCTTTTTATCAGTATCTTATCACTTCTATTTTATCTTTCAGGCATTCGCCTGAGATCTATCCATGAAAGGAAATGTGTATGAAAACAAAATTTAGTCTGGAAACCACTTTTACCTCCGAAACCCCATTTTTTCCTGAAAATGTAAACGCCGGCATATCTGTATCTGCCGTGGAAAACACAAGCAATGACAAATCCATTCCTCACGGGGAAAGCTCAGACAATGACAAATCCATTCCTCACGGGGAAAGCTCAGACAATGACAGATCCATTCCTCACAGGGAAAGCTCAGACAATGGAAAATCCATTCCTTACGGAGAAAGTGCTGACAATGACAAATCCATTCCTCACAGGGAAAGCTCAGACCACACAGACACGTCCGCTCAGGAATCCGGCGGCCTGAAGCAATTCGCAGAGGAACTGCGCCAGGCCCTTCTTCTCGCCACAGGCATGGAACCTGAACGTATCCGTTACAAAAAAGCAGACGACTGTCCTCCCTCCAACGGCGACCGTCTCCTCGTCGATTGCGAAAAGAGCGGCGGATACACCGAAGTCTGCGGACTCTATGTGGAGGACCTGTATGAAAGCCGCCTTTCCGGAGTATCCATGGAACAGCTCATCAGCGCCGTCCTGAAACAGCTGAAAAACGTGAAGGATTCCAATCTTATGAAAAAAATGGAACAGCTTCACAGCTATGAAGCCATAAAAGAAGACCTGTTCATCCGGCCTGTAAACCTGGATCGCCATAAAAAGAAGCTGAACAATGCGGTCTACCGGGTAATTGGCGACATCGCTCTCGTCCTCTATATGCGGATAGGAGAGATCGACCACTGTCCCACCAACATGAAACTCCCGAAAAATGTGGCGGAGAATTGGAACATGGATATGGACAAAATATTCTGCGACGTGCTTCTCAACACCTCCCGCATCTCTCCTCCCAGGATCTTCTTCTGGGAAAAACTTATCTTCGACGAAGATTACGACGGAGAAGACTTCATGAATCCCCTCAGCAACTTTCAGCTGAGGAAAGACGCTGTGGGGAACTGTCTCAGCACCTCCTCCCGGTGCAACGGCGCCATCGCTGTTTTTCTGCCCGGAGTGGCACAGCGCTTATGCGAGCTCCTGGGACACGGCTTTTACATGGCCTTTACCAGCATCCATGAGGTAATGGTCCATAATGATACCCAGGTAGAACCGGAAGAACTCCGGGAAGTTCTGAAGGACACGGTACGGGAAACCACCCCGGAAGAGGATTTTCTCTCTCTGAACATTTATCACTATGATAAAGATACCCATATCTTTTCCGTCCTGTAGCTTTCCGCCGCAGGCAAACGTCCTCCCCTTCTCAGCTCCGGATATACAATGTCAGCAGTTCCAAATAAAGGCTGCTCAGAATCGCTCCCAGCGTGCCCAGATGGATACACAATGCCAGCAGATACAAATAAAGTCTTAAATTCGCAGCCGGTTTCTTCCCTTCAATATTCCCTTCGATTAACACCCTCCATGTTTTCCACGAGATGCTGACTCCGTTTCTTCTCTTCAACGTTCCCCTCGCTTCCGAATCCCCCAAATAACCTCAACAGATATGATTCACCAAATATTTTTTCCTGAATATCCTGTCTGTAAAGAAATTTTCTGGAGGGATACCATTGGCTTATAAAATCATGCTCGACGCCGGACACGGGGGATCGGATCCCGGCGCCGTATACAACGGCAGGCAGGAAAAGGACGACAATCTCGCGCTCACTCTGGATGTGGGAAAAATACTGGAACAGAACGGAATCGACGTAGTCTATACCAGAACCGACGACGTCTATCAGACGCCCTTCGAGAAGGCCAGACTCGCCAACGCATCCGGGGCAGACTATTTTATCTCCTTTCACAGAAACAGCAGCCCCATGGCCAACCAGTACAATGGCGTGGAGGTCCTGGTTTACGACAAAAAGGGCGAAAAATATGAGATGGCCCAGAACATCCTGGGCGCTCTGGGAGAAACAGGCTTTCGTGAGATCGGCGTAAAGGAACGGCCGGGCCTGGTAGTTCTCAGAAGAACGGCCATGCCTGCCGTCCTTGTGGAAACCGGATTTCTGAACTCCGAGGAGGACAACAGACTTTACGACGAAAACCGGGAGGAGATCGCCCGGAGCATCGCCGGAGCCATTCTGGGCACTCTTGAACAGGAGACCGTGGAAGCTCCGCTCTACTACCGTGTGCAGATCGGAGCATTTAAACACCGGGAAAATTCGGAACAGCTGCTTTATCAGGTGCTGGATAAAGGCTATCCTGCCTTTCTTCTCTGCGAGGACGGCCTGTATAAAGTACAGGTGGGAGCATTTCAGCAGATTGGAAACGCAATCCGTATGGAACAGCAGCTCCGCGATGAAGGATACAGCACGCTTATCGTAACCAGATGACGTATTGCCGGCACACTGGCTGCTGGTATATTGGCTGCTGTCGTACTGGCTTCCGGCATACTGGCTGCCGGCATACTGGCTTCCGACATACTGACTGTTGGCACACTGGCTGCTGGCATATTTCCGGAAAAGTACTGGTCAGCCGGCGGAATCAATGCTACAATGAAAACAACGCAATACAATACAAACATCCTGAATCAGCAGAGAGGCAAAATACATGTACGGAGAATTTCTGAAACAGATTACGGAATTTATTTTTGCGGAAAACACCCCGGAAAAGGCAGATGTGATCTTTATACCGGGAAACGGTTACCCCCATATGGCGGAGGAGGCTGCCCGCCTGTACCGGGAGAGCTTCGCTCCCCGGATCCTGCCCAGCGGAAAATACAGCGTCACCGCCGGAAAATTCTCCGGAGTGCTGTCCAGGCAGGAACAGTATCCCGGCCCCTACGAAACAGAATGGGAATTTCTGCGGGATGTGCTGATTCGCAATGGAGTTCCGGAAGACGTCATTCTGCAGGAAAATCAGGCCACCTACACTTATGAGAACGCCATTTTTTCCAGGAAGGTCACAGACCAGGCCGGACTGGAAATAAAAAAGGCCATTCTCTGCTGCAGATCCTGCCATGCCAGAAGAGCGCTTATGTACTACTCTCTTCTGTTTCCAGAGACAGAATTTTTCGTCTCTCCTTCCTGTCCCGACGGCATCAGCCGGTATAACTGGCAGGAAACGGAGGCGGGCGTCGAAGCGGTGACCGGAGAGATTACCCGGCTCATCAAACAGTTCTCCCTTATGATGTGAGCAAAAAATACCCCTTAAGCAGATTCCGGTAAATTACCCTGTCTGCTTAAGGGGCATTCTGTCAGGGAAGGGAAGCTTCCGCCATCCTCTCCCTCATCATCCTCTGTTCTGAACCTCCTTCTTCTCCGGAAGCCAGATATGCACCAGCTCGATCCGCTTCTTATCCACCTCGTCCACTACAAGCCGAATCCCGTTATCAAGATTTACGGACTGCCCGTGCACCGGCAGAGAATCCAGCTGTTCGATAATGTATCCGCCCACGGAATCGTAATCCTCGGATTCCAGGTGAATTCCCAGCGCCTCGTTAATATCGTCAAGCTTGGCGGAGCCCAGAACCACATATTCTCTGTGGGGCTGGATCTCCTTCACATCCTCCTCCTCGTCCACATCGTATTCGTCCCGGATCTCTCCCACGATCTCCTCCAGCAGGTCCTCCAGAGTGACCAGACCCGCAGTGGAGCCGTACTCGTCCAGCACAATGGCCAGATTCACAGAAGCCTTGCGCATCTCGATCATCAGATCCGCCGTAGCCTTATACTCGTAGGTAAAATAAGGCTCCCTGAGAATCTCCCGGATGGAAAACTCCTTGTCCTCAGGATAAAGAAGAAGATCCTTCATATTGATGATACCGATGACATTATCCGTGTTATCCTCGTAAACCGGAAAACGGGTATGCATGTCCTCCTGAAAGACCTCCATCAGCTCCTCGTAAGTGCTGTCCACATTGATAAAGGTCATATCGATTCTGGGAATCATCACATCCTTCGCCGCGGAATCTCCGAAATCAAACACATTATAGATCATCTGCTTCTCTTCCCGCTGGATGACCCCTTCCTCCTGGCTCACGTTCACGATGGTGCGAAGTTCGTGCTCCGTCATGGCTCTGCCCTTGGCCTCCGGATCCACCCGCAGCAGGAGCATCACGCCGTTGGCCAGCTTCCCTATAATAAAGATCACCGGCGTGAGCAGGATCATGAGGAAATAGATGACTCTCGCATAGGACAGCGCGATCTTTTCAGAATGAATGGTGGCAAGCGTCTTGGGGGTGATCTCCCCGAAAAGAAGAATCACCAGAGTCAGAAATCCCGTTGCCAGTCCCACATAGGCATTTCCCAGTACGTGGATGGTCAGCGTCGTCATCATGGCGGACGCGGCCATATTCACAATATTATTCCCGATGAGAATAGTGCTGAGCATCTTGCCGGAATCTGAGATCACTTTTTCCAGAACTGCCGCTCTCTTATTTCCCTGCTCCTTGAGAGACTGCACCCGGATCTTATTCACCGTAGTCATCGCCGTTTCCGCAGAGGAAAAAAAGGCGGAAAGCGCGGCAAGAATCACAATACCTGCGGCCTGTATGGGAACACTCGAATCCAAAACGATATTCACTCCTTTTATTAATAATCTGTTAAGTGAATATTACATGATTTCACTGTAAATTGCAAGGCTTAAAACTCTGCTGGATCTTCCGGTACTGAGAGGGGGACACTCCCATCTTCTCCTTAAAAACCCGGCTGAAATGAGGCGTGTCGAAAAATCCTGTCTGAGCCGCCACCTCCTGGATGGAGCAGCTGCTGTTCAGCAGAAATTCGCAGGCGTTTCTCAGCCTTACCTCCAGAAGATAGTCGCAGAATTTCCACCCTGTCTCCCGCTTAAACAAAACCGACACATAGGACCTGCTGAGATAAACGCTGTCCGCCACCTGTCCCAGGGTGACCCTCTCCCAGTAATGTTCCTCTATGTACTGTATGATCTTCTGCACGGGGAGAGAATAATTCATGCTCTCCCGGCTTCCTCCCAGTCTTCCCGGCCAGTTGGCATGTCTCCCGGACACCCCCGTACTCTGCCGGACAGCTCCCGCATAGACCTCCAGCCGCTCATGCTTCTGCAGGTAGGCCCTCGCCCGGCCAAGAATCTTCTCCAGACTGTCCTTGGTAATCTCCGATTTCAGAATGTGCCTGTTCGCGCCCAGCTCCATGGCCTTCGCGGCGTAAACCGCCTCGTGGATCGTACTCAAAACAATCTTGTAGGAATTATTGTTCTGTCTCTCAAGCTCCCGGATCAGCTCCAGCCCGTCCATCACCGGCATCCGGACATCCACAAAAATGATGTCCACCTGATGTCCCATCAGGTAATTGAAGGCCTGCCTTCCATTGGAAAAAACAATCACATAATAGTCATCCTTCAGTTTTTCAATCTGATTTTTCAGCCATTGCCTTGTTATCCGGTCGTCCTCTACGATCAAAATTCTCATGCATTTTTCTCCCTGTCCGTGCCTTTACGCACTATTTAGAAAGTTCTGAATGATCGGGAAATTTCTGCATAAAGCAGGAATCTCCGAATAACCGCCAGAAATTTCTGTAATAATATAATACCACTTGCATTATCATAATAAAAATAATATAATTATATTATTTTTATAAGTATTATTGTATAAGCGTTGGATTTTGTGAAATATTAGGGAGGATTGCTCATGACTCTGCGCCATATTAAAATTTTTTATTCCGTCTGTGAAAATAATTACAATACCACCAAGGCAGCCCAGGCCCTTCATATGACTCAGCCGGCAGTGAGCTTTGCCATTTCCGAACTGGAGCAGTATTATGGAGTGGCGCTTTTTGACCGGATCGGCCGGAGGCTGAAAATTACGGAAGCCGGAACCCGCTTCCGGGAATACTCCTCCTACATTCTCTCCCTCTTTGACAAAATGGAGAAGGGAATGAGGAACTGGGATTCCTTCGGCATTCTGAGAATCGGTTCCAGCATCACCATCGGTTCCCTGTTTCTGCCGAATTATGTAAAAGCCTTTTCCCAGCTTTACCCCAACACGGACGTACGGGTGGAAATCGGTCCGTCCCAGCAGCTGGAACAGAAGATCATCAACAACACCCTGGATTTTATCCTCAGCGAGGGGACAGGCCAGTCCTCCTCCCTGATCTGCGAGGAATATATGGAGGATTCCCTTACAGTGATCGTTCCCACGGATTTCGGCTACCAGAAGGGCGAAACCATCTCACAGGAGGAATTTCAGAAGCAGAAATTTCTTCTTCGGGAAAGAGGCAGCGGCACCAGGGAGGTCTTCGACCGGGTGATGGAAAAAGCGGGGATCTCCGTCACCCCCATCTGGGAGGCCATGAGCACCACCGCTCTTGTCAATGCCGTATACAACGGACTGGGAGTCGCAGTCATTCCCACCAGGAGAGCGATCAATCCCATCCTCCGGGGACTTGTAATCCCCATAAAGGTGGAAGGGCTGAATTTTCAGAGAAAATTTCATATAATCTATCACAAGGAAAAATTCCTTACCGCCTCCGCAAAGGCTTTTATGGATCTGTGCCGCAACTATGAATCGCAGTATCCTCCGGTAAAATACGAGGACCTCTGCTGAAAAAAGCCGGCGGGCAAAAAAACGCAGGACAAAAAGCAGACAAAAAAACAGGCAAAAAAACAGACAAAAAAAACGGCAGACAAAAAAAAACGGCAGAAGCCAGGATTGCTCTTCCTGTCTTCTGCCTGTCGTCTGTCTTCTGCCTGTCATTCTTTTCGCTCTGCCGGCGAATCTCCGCTTTCCGCATTTCGGCCGTCTGTCATTCGTCCGGTTCTGCCTCTCTCAGAATCTCCTCTTTTGTTCCTGTGTTTTCTGTTTCTATAGCTTTCGTTTCTGGATCTTTTGTCTCTGTAACTTTCGTTTCTGTATCTTTCGTTTCCGTATCTTTCGTTTCCGTATCTTTTGTTTCTGCCGCTTTCATTTCTGTAGCTTCTGTTTCTGCAGCTTCTGTTTCCGTGTTTTTTGTTTCTATATCTTTGGTTCCTGTATCTTCCGTTCTTTTTCCTTTATCATAATCATCTAAAAAATTGTATACCATGTCATCCTTATGGTACCCAATCACCGTCCGCAGATTAATATTATGCACGCTCTTAAAAATATTGGCGTCGATCACGCTGCTGGTCCGGCGAAGGGTTTCTATAAGCTCCTTCATTTCATCCCGCTTGGAGCCGCGTCCGCCCCCGCAGCTGGCGCAGTTTTCCGTAAATCTGCAGGCGCACTGTATAAAATGAAGACCATTGTAATCCCGCCACGCCTTAATATCCTTCTCCTTCACCATATACAGCGGCCGGATCAGCTCCATCCCCTCAAAGTGAATACTGTGCAGCTTGGGCATCATGGTCTCCACCTTTCCGCTGTAAAGCATACCCATAAGGATGGTCTCGATCACATCGTCAAAATGATGCCCCAGGGCAATTTTATTGCACCCCAGTTTTTTTGCCTGAGAATACAGATAGCCCCTGCGCATTCTGGCGCAGAGATAACAGGGATTCTTGTCGATCCCCGCCACAATGTCGAAGATCTCGCTCTCAAAAACCGTGAGAGGGATCCCCAGCAGCCTGGCATTGTCCTGAATGATCTTCCAGTTGTCCGCATTGTAACCGGGATTCATCACCAGAAAAATCACTTCGAACTGGAATTTCCCATGCTTCTTCAGCTCCTGAAACAACTTGGCCATAAGCATGGAATCCTTTCCGCCGGAAATGCACACGGCGATCCTGTCTCCCTCCTGAACCAGCTGATACTGCTGAAGCGCTTTGGTAAATTTCCTCCAAACCGTCTTGCCGAACTTCTTCGTGATGCTTCGCTCAATCTGATCTCTCCGCTCCTCCATCTCCGCCTCATGATCCATCAGACGATTCAGCTGCAGGCGAAGATACGCACGGTATCCCCCCTCGATATTTACAGCGTCATATCCCTCCGACTCCAGCAGCTCCACGATCTCCGCACTGTGATCGCCGGTATGACAAAGAACATACACCGGGCGGGAAGCATCCGGTCTGCAGGTTCCCTCCCGCAGCTGCTCCATGGACATATGAACCGCATGAGGAAAGGTATTCTTCCGGTAATCCTCCCCGCTTCGGATATCGATGACGGAGATACCGGAAGGATCCAGCTTCTCCAGCTCCTCAATCGTAATTGATCTCATATTCCGTCTCCTTCCGCCTCACGCCAGGGCCAGCAGCTCCCGGCCTTCTTTCAGCCGCTCATAAAACTGCCCGTAAAAATCTCTCTCCGGTTCATAAGGCTTTATGTAAAATCGATTCACAACGTACAGATTCAGATTTTTGATCAGCTCCGTGTCCTCAGCGTCATAGAGGACCTCCTGAACGTCCTTCAGAAAATAATGCCAGTCGCTGACAAATTTATCATACCGCCTGGCGTCAGGCATATCGATCCACTTTTTCACTTTGATCTTTCCCCGATTGGGTTTGGGGCACTCGTGAATCTGAAGAAAATACCGGAATCCCCCATTCTCATAAAATCTCCCCAGCGGGAACAGCCTGCAGATGCCGGGACGGGCGGGATGAACGGAACAGCGTCCCTGATTGTCCAGAAAGACGCAGCGCTCCTCCTTCCCCCGCGCCCGCAGATGAGGAAGGATATTTCCGTCCGCCACGTCCAGAACCAGTTCCTCCTCCATCAGTTTTTCCGGCGTCTTTTTCAGACAGAGGGAAAGCCTGTTCACGTCCAGCGGATCCAAGATCACCGTATCCCCGGTCCCCCTGCAGCACTCGGAGCATCCCTCGCACTCCCTGCAGTCTGCCTTCACCATATCGTTCAGATCATACAATCTTCCGTCAGAAATCTCCTCAAGGGTTCCTTCCCGGCGCATTCTGTTCTCCCCCTCTTCCTTAATCCAGCTTAATCCCTGAGAGCGCCCTGGCAAAAGCGTCATTCACAGGCTCCCTGGACTCCTTCTGCTGCTTTCTCATATAATTCTGCACATCTCTCTTATTGACGCCCGCGCCCTCCTTCTCCCTTCTGGTCTTGAAGGAGGAAAGCTTTTCCTTGTATCCGCAGACGCAGACGAATGTTTCCTCCTTCCCCTTCAGTACCATTTCCATCCGTTTATGGCATTTGGGACATCTGGCATTGGTGGTTCTGGAAACAGTCTCCCGGTAGCCGCACTCCCTGTCCTGGCAGACCAGCATCCTGCTGTTCTTTCCATTGACCGCGAGAAGCTTTTTCCCGCACTGAGGACAGATTTTATTCGTCAGATTATCGTGGCGGAAGGTTCCGTCGCCGGCACGGATCTCACTGACGATCTCGCAGGTATACTCGCGGATTTCCTTCAGAAAGGTCTCCTGCTTCATTTTTCCTTTGGAAATATCCGAAAGCTTCCTCTCCCAGTCGGCTGTCAGCTCCGGCTTTTTCAGGTCCGCCGGCACCAGCTCCAGAAGCTGCCTGGCCTTGGAGGTGATATGAATCTCATTCCCTTTCTTTTCCATAAGGAAGGAATTAAATAATTTTTCTATGATATCGGCTCTGGTAGCCACGGTTCCCAAACCTCCGGTCTCCCCCAGAGTTCTGGCCGCCGCTCCGTCCTTCTTCTCCAGAAACTTCACGGGATTTTCCATGGCAGCCAGGAGAGTGGCCTCGGTAAAACGGGCAGGCGGCTTCGTCCTGCCTGTGTTCAGGGACGCCTTCTCCACCTTCAGGCGCTGGCCCATGGTAAAAACAGGAAGCCGCTGATCCTTCAGATCCGTTTCCTCCTCTTCCTCTTCTTCCTCGTCATAGCCGCCCTCATAAACCTCCCGCCAGCCGGGAGCCTTCATCACTTTTCCCCCCGCCGCGAAATGTTCCTGACCGATCTTTCCCTCCAGCATCACCTGATCGTACTCACAGGGCGGGTACAGCACGCTCAAAAACCGCCGCACCACCATGTCGTAAATCTTCCGCTCCTCACTGGTCATATGGTCCAGCTGAACAAACTGTTCCGTAGGAATAATGGCGTGGTGATCGCTGACCTTTTTGTCGTCCACGAAACCGGCGCCGGCCTGAATGGGCTTCTGGATGAGAGCGCCCGCCAGCTTTTTATAGGGACCGGTCCCGCAGGCCCTGAGCCGCTCCTTCAGAGTGGGAACCACGTCCCTGCTGATATAACGGGAATCCGTTCTGGGATAGGTCAGAACCTTGTGATTCTCGTAAAGCCGCTGCATGATATTCAGGGTCTCCCGGGCGGAATAGCCGTATTTCTGATTCGCCTCCCTCTGGAGCGTAGTCAGGTCGTATAACCCCGGCGCTCCCTTGCGGACGGACTTCCTGTCTATGGAAACCACCTCAAGGCTGCCGCTTTTCACCTGCTCACAGATTTCCTCCATCCGCTCTTTCTGAAAGGAGCGGGAGCTTCTGCTCCTGCCGTCCCTCCAGGTCCAGAGAGCGCCTCCCGCCAGAACCGTGATCCCATAGTACTCCTTCGGAACAAAGCTGCGGATCTCCTCCTCCCTCCTGGCGATCATGGACAGAGTGGGCGTCTGCACCCGTCCGCAGGAAAGCTGGGCATTATACCTGCAGGTAAGGGCCCTGGTACCGTTCATGCCCACCAGCCAGTCCGCCTCGGCCCTGGCCACAGCGGCGTGATAAAGATTGTCGTATTCCTTCCCGTCCTTCAGATTCCGGAATCCGTCACGGATGGCCTTATCCGTCACGGAGGAAATCCACAGACGGCGGAGAGGCTTGCGGCAGCCGGATTTGTCCAGAATCCACCGCGCCACCAGTTCCCCCTCTCTCCCCGCGTCCGTGGCAATGATAATATCCTTTATGTCATTTCGGAAAAGCTGGGTTTTTACCGCCTGATACTGCTTCGAAGTCTGGGGGATCACCACCAGCTTCATCCTGTCGGGAAGCATGGGAAGGGTGCTCATCTCCCACTTCACATATTTTTTGTCATATTCCTCCGGGTCCGCCAGCGTAACCAGATGCCCCAGGGCCCAGGTCACCACATACTCCCCGCCCTCCAGGACGCCGTTCCCCTTCTGGCTGCAGTGCAGCACCCGGGCGATATCCCGGGCAACGGACGGCTTTTCCGCAATTACCAGTGATTTCATAGCGCTGTCCTCTTTTTCATCTCAATATTCTTTTGCACAGGTCTGATCCTGCAGATTTTTATATCAATTGGCTAAGTATAGCATACTTTTCTCCCGGAGGCTATGGATTTCTGCAGGATTTCCCGGAAAAGCCGCCGCTCCTCCCGGTAATTTCACGCTTACAGGCGCGATTTCAGGCTGTGCTAAAATTTGTGTCAAAAGAATCCGCAGCAAAAAAAGCACAAAAAAATAAAAAATCAGGCAGAAATTTTTTATGTTTTTTTTACAATTAAGATACTTTTCTTACGGTTTCCCCTGTGCTATAATGGCCTCGGGAAGCGGATAAAGGATTCTTTCCGTCCAATTATGTTTCAGCAGTAAAGGCTTTGTTTTTCAAGGAAGGTGCAAATGTTGGCTTTTATTAAGAAATATCGACACGGACTGGTAATTCTGTCCTACAGTATCATTTATCTCATTTTATTCTGGTATCTGGAACAGCAGCCGGTGCACGGCTACCACGTAGTCCACACGGTGTTCGATGACATGATTCCCTTCTGTGAATTTTTCATCGTTCCCTACCTCCTGTGGTTCCCCTATATGTTTGCCGCAGTTGCCTACTTCATCTTCTTTAATAAAAATAAACACGAATATTACCAGCTGACCTTTAACCTGATGCTGGGAATGACGATCTTCCTGATCGTATCCTACGTGTATCCCAATATGCAGCAGCTTCGGCCCGCAGTATTCCCACGGGAGAACCTGTTCACGGAGGTCGTCCGCTGGCTGTACCGGACGGACACGCCCACGAACATCCTTCCCAGCATCCACGTATTCAACTCCCTGGCCATTCACATGTCCCTGGCGTCCTGTGAATCCATGAGGAAGCACCCGGTGATCCGCAGATGTTCCCTGATTCTGACAGTGCTGATCATTCTTTCCACCATGTTCCTGAAACAGCACTCCGTCATCGACGTCTGCATGGGCTCCACGCTCGCCATGTTCGGATACCTGTTCTTCTATCCGGAAAGAAGCCAGGACGCTTCCAGAAAACCGGTTCTCGAGAACATCCGGAATTCCCGGAACACCAGAACCAGGAATGGCAGCTTATAAATCTGACGGCTGAAATAAAAAATGTCTTTTCCCCTCAGCGATTGAGAGGAAAAGACATTTTTTTATTGGGTCCGTTCTCAGGGACACCGCCGTTCAAAGAACCTGAGAAGCCGCTCCGTCAGTTAAAGCCATAAAACTTCTGACAAACCTTATAGGCAGCCACAAACATTTTTCTTCCGCTCTTCCCGGGAAGGTTCGCCGCTCTTCCCAGAATGCTGTAGCGGAGCTTGCGGTACAGCGTGCGGTCCTGCTCCCGGATATACTCCAGCAGTTCCTTCTTCTTCTGAAGGGCCTCCTCCGTACCGGAACGAATCAGCATGATGGAGGATATGGTGGTAATGATATCAAGATAACTGAGCATATACTTTTTCACCCGCTTGTTGGTGAATCTGCACCTTATAAAAGCATCCACCATCAGCTTGTTCACCCGTATCTGCTGATCGATGCGGCGGATCATCACAGCCTCGTTCACGGACTGGTCGTCCCTTCCGATAAAATATCTGTAAAAATTCGCATCCACATAATACAGGTTCTGCACATAGGGAAGCGGCTCAAAGGCAAAAATATTATCCACATAAAACGTATGCGCCGGCAGCTTCAGCCCGCATTCCCGCAAAAGCTCCGTCCGGTAGATCATGGAATGCATCAGCAGGTATTTCCCCTTGGGCATATGCCCCATCTCATTCCAGGTGAAAATCTCCTCCACCGGACAGCAGTGACGGTACTGCATCACTTTTTTTCTGCGCTGCCCCTGCTTTTCGTATACAAAGTTGCTGATCAGAAGATCCACCGTTTTCGGCCCGCGGATCAGATTTTCCAGGGCGTGCAGCACTTTTTCATAGGCTTCCCGGTTTACCCAGTCGTCGCTGTCCACCACCTTGAAATACAGTCCGGAGGCATTGCGGATTCCGGTGTTCACAGCCTCCCCGTGGCCTCCGTTCTCCTGATGGACGGCCTTCACAATGGTGGGATATCTGGCGGCGAAATCGTCCGCGATCTCTGCGGTCCGATCCGCGGAACCATCGTCCACAATCAGGATCTCAACCTCTTCTCCCCCGGGCAGAAGCGACTCCACACACTTCGCCATATAAGCCTCTGAATTATAACAGGGGATGGCAATTGTCAACAGTTTCATACTTCCTCCTTCTCTTTATGTCAAACGTCTTCTTCCTAAAATATCTCCGCATCCATGTCTCTTCCGGACTTCTGCGATATTGTACAGTTTTTACATACCCTGTCCTTCGGACCGGGACGACGCCTCGTCCCTCAGATACTTCGCATATGCGCGAAACGCGGAGGGAATGGCATACTGTTTTTCCGACTGTTTTTTCTCTGCAAATATCAGCTCTCCTTCTCCGGGCGGTTCCAGAGAAGACACGCGGATACGGTAAGCCGTCATCCGCCATTCTATATGGGAAAAAATATGTCTGGCAGGCTCCAGCTCTTCTATATAAAGAGGCTCCAGTCTCATGGCTTTTACCTCATTCAGGGCCTCCTCCCCGGTGAGATGACCGGAAATATTGGGAAGCTCATACATTCCCGCCAGAAGTCCCTCCCGGGGCCTTCTGCGGATCGCGGTCCTCTCCCCGTCCTGAATAACCAGAACAGTACGTTCTTCGACCGTCCTGGAAGCCTTCTTCTGCTTTACAGGAAGCTCCTGCCAGGTTCCGTGTCTGTATCCCAGACAAAAACCCGCCGCCGGACAGACTTCACATCTGGCCGGCCCATTTGGCACGCAGACCACAGCTCCCAGTTCCATAAGCGCCTGATTAAAATCACCGGGACAGTCCAGCGGCATGATCTCTCTCAGCTGATCCTCCATCTTTTTCCGGACAGACTGTTTCTGAATATCCTCCCGGCTTTCCGTAATGCGGGATATGACCCTCAGAACATTCCCGTCCACCGCGGGAACCGGGACTCCATAGGCAATGGATGCGATAGCTCCGGCAGTGTAGCTGCCGATTCCGCACAGCTTCAGAAGTTCCTCAAAGGAATGCGGAAGACTGCCCTGATATTTCTCCGTGACCGTAACAGCGGCTTTCTGCATGTTCCGCACACGATTATAATACCCCAGCCCCTCCCAGAGCTTCAGAAGTCTCTCCTCCGGACAGGCCGCCAGAGCGGAAACATCCGGAAGTTCACTGACAAACCTTGTGAAGTAGCGCTTCACAGCCTCCACCCGCGTCTGCTGAAGCATGATCTCAGAAACCCAGATATAGTAGGCATTTCCCTGATCCCGCCAGGGAAGGCTCCTCTTATTTCCGCGATACCAGGTCACCAGCGGCCCGACGATCTCCGCCAGGTC
Source organism: uncultured Lachnospiraceae bacterium (assembly GCA_947626985.1). Taxonomy (GTDB): domain Bacteria; phylum Bacillota; class Clostridia; order Lachnospirales; family Lachnospiraceae; genus Blautia_A. The sequence continues at coordinate 34,298 of CANQUG010000037.1, forward strand.
AAATTCCACACGCTCTCCGATCTCCATCTTCACTCTCCATTCAGGCAGATCCGGACCGGCTCGCTGATCTCCATGGAATCCTCCGTCACCAAACAATCGTACGCAAGAAGCTTCACCCCCGCCTTTTCCGCCTGCACAAGCGCCTGTCCAAAGGCCTCATGGGTCTTCCAGTTCGGCGCAAAATACCGGATTCCCTTCATCTGGATCACGAAAAGCAGATATGCCTCATAGCCCTCCTTCTGACACCGGATCAGCTCCTCCACATGCTTGACGCCTCTCTGGGTAGGGGCGTCGGGAAAACGGGCGATCCGATCCTCCTCCAGCGTCACGCCCTTCACTTCCATAAAAATCCTGCGGCCAGGCATTTCCACATAGAGGTCAAACCGGGAATTTCCATAGGTCTTTTCCGTCTCAACGGTAACGGGACCCTGAAAAAATCCGCCCTGCTCCAGCCATTCCCTGGCGGCCCTGTTAGGCGCCTGGGAATCCATGTTGATCCAGAGACCCTGTTTGTTCACACAGATCAGATCGTACCCTGTTTTTCTGGAAGGATTCTCACTCTTCTCCAGGATCACCGCGGTCCCCGGGACCAGAAGCTCCCTGCACCTTCCTGTATTTTTTACGTGAACCGTTTCTCTGCGCCCGTCCAGCTCCACATGGGCAATAAAGCGATTGGGCCGGTCAAGAAAAACCGCTCTCTCAATTCTTTTGTATTTCATGGTTCTGACGGCGCTCCCTTTCCCTTTTCTTCCCGTTTCCGAATGGGCATCATCTGCGGGAAATTTCCCCTTTTCTGCGAAAAGTAACCGCTTTCCCTATCATATCACAAAATCCGTAAAATGGAAGAGTTGATTTTTTATGTTTTGTCATATACAATGAACTTCAGCCTTTAGCGCTGTCAGCGGCGGTTAAAAACACTGCTGCTATATTGCTATCACATTGTTGTCATATCGTTTTTATATTGTTGTCATAGTTACTGTTTAAATTGTAAGATTTTTCAGAAAGGACCTTTGTCATGGACAGTTTTATTTTTGATGTGGACGGCACTCTGTGGAATTCTACGGAAATCGTCGCCCGGGCATGGACAGAATATCTCAGAGAAGAGGAGCATATGGATATGGACATCTCCTCCGAACGGCTGATGGGACTGTTCGGACAGCTTCTCCCCGATATCGCCCGTGCCCTGTTTCCTCAGCTTCCCCAGGCGGAGCAGGAACGGCTGATCGACAACTGCTGTCAGGCGGAGCACCGTGCGCTGCTGCGCCAGTGCGCTCCCCTTTATCCGGATCTGGAAAAGGTTCTGAAGACTTTGAGCGAAAAATACCCTCTCTTTATTGTGAGCAACTGCCAGGCGGGATATATTGAGGTTTTTCTGGAAGCCACCGGCTTCGGGAAATATTTTAAGGGCCATCTCTGCCCCGGCGATACGGGAAAGGCCAAGGCCGCCAATATTCAGGAAATTGCCCGCCGTTTTCAGCTGAAAGACCCGGTGTATGTGGGAGATACCATGGGGGATTTCGAGGCGTGCCGGAAGGCCGGTGTTCCTTTTATTTTCGCTGCTTATGGATTCGGAGAAGTGGATGAGCCGGACGACAGGATCAGCTGCCCGGCGGAGCTGCTGAAGTTTTGCTGAGGCTGCTTAATTTTATATATGCAGCCACTCTGGTGCCTCTGAATTGCATTTACTTTGGAAAATTGTATTGGATTCATTAATAATAGAAAATAAGCTCATCCTCTTGAACTGGAAAGTTTTTTTGAATATAATAAACACGTATATTTGTGCTCCGGATCGCATATAATTGCCATTCGGGGATGCGGCAGAAAAGCACCAGGCAGGAGATGATGAACATTGGGAAAAATAGATACGATCACAAAAGATTACATGAAGAAGAACACGGTGTTTGCCGACGCCTTCAATTATTTCATCTATGGCGGCAGGCAAATTATCGATCCTGAAAAACTTCAGGAACTTGATACAACAGAGATCGCGGTTCCCTTTGGCAACGAAGACGAAGTGGCTGTCCAGAAATTCCGGGATCTGCTGAAAACGGCTACTGTAATGATGGATGGTAAAGCTACATACCTGATTCTTGGTGTGGAAAACGAGTCTGATGTAAGGTACGCAGAACCGGTAAAAACCGGTCTCTATGACTTCCTTCAGTATTCAAAACAGATACAGCAGACAGCTGCCAGGCACCGTGAAGCAAAAGACAGGAAAGGACACGAAAGCGGAGAATTCCTTTCCGGGTTTTATAAAGATGACAGGCTTACGCCGGTGATCACGCTGGTCATCCTGTTTGGCCCGAAAAAATGGGACGGTCCGAGGACTCTGCACGAGATGATGTCCACACAGGATCCGGACCTGCTGAACTGCGTGGCCAACTACAGGATCAACCTGATAGAGCCGGCCGCGATGAACGCGAAAGATCTGGATAAATTCCAGTCGAATCTGAGAGCTGTTCTTGGCTTTATCAAGTACTCCAGCGACCGCGACGCTCTGGATGCGTTCCTCCTGGAAGAGGACAGTCTGCATGGTCTTGATATTGAAGCTGCAAGGGTTATTGGCGTGTGTACGAATACAGAAATCGATATTGATGATAATTCGGAGGTGATTGACGTGTGTAAAGAAATCCAAACGTTTGGATTTCTTTGCACATACTAACTCCTTTCATATCCCAACCTTTTTGGATTAAT
>CANQUG010000038.1 GCA_947626985.1 uncultured Lachnospiraceae bacterium
AAGGAGGCGACCATTCGTGCCTGTGATTATACGGTGAAAATTCCCATGGCTCACGGGGTGGATTCTCTGAATGTGGCAGCTGCCAGCGCGGTTGCCTTCTGGCAGCTGGGAAGAAGATGATGTGAGGGCATTCCGAAACTGCATATTGTAGTAATGAGCCGGTTCTGTTGATCGGCAAAAAGATGTCGGGATAGGATCATGGTATAGAATCCTCCAGGAAGGCATATAGTAAGCTAGGAGGTGTTGAACACATGAAGCTGAATAATGATTACGGATATGTGCAGGAATGCGAACATATTCCCATTTCTTTTCCGCCGCAGCATCAGGACAGACAGCCGGGACTGGAATATATCATGGATCCCCGTCCGGCGGCGGAGAAGGAAGGATGCGCGGGGCGCCTGGAAAATAAGGTGGCAGTCATTACAGGAGGAGACAGCGGAATCGGCAGGGCTGTGGCTTACGATTTTGTGAAAGAGGGAGCGTCTGTGGCGCTGGTTTTTTATGACGAGGAGCGGGACGCCAGGGAGACGGAGGAACGGATTCTGCAGCTGGGCGGGAAATGTCTTCTGCTTCAGGGTGATCTGAAGGAGCAGCACTTTGCTCAGGAATGTATGGAAAAAACACTGGAATGTTTTGGCAGGATCGATGTTCTTGTGAATAATCACGGGGTTCAGTTTATTCAGAGGAGCATTCTGGATATCACGCCGGAACAGCTGGATCTGGTATTCCAGAACAATATTATTTCTTTTTTCTATACCATTCAGGCAGCGCTGCCCCATATGAAAGAGGGCTGTTCCATCATCAATACCACTTCCGTCACAGCTTATGCGGGAAATAAGGATCTCATTGATTACAGCGCCACGAAGGGCGCGATTGTGGCCTTGACCAGATCTCTGGCGCTTTCCCTGGCGGAACAGGGGATCCGGGTGAACGGAGTGGCTCCGGGGCCCATCTGGACTCCGCTGATTCCTGCGTCCTTTTCCGCCAAAGAGGTGACGACCTTTGGGAGGAAGACTTCCAGAGTGCCCATGATGAGGGCAGGGCAGCCCTGCGAAGTTTCTCCCTGTTATGTGTTTCTGGCGTCGGAGGATTCTTCCTATATGACGGGACAGATTCTGCATCCCAATGGAGGGACCATTGTCGGGGCGTGAGACGGCATTGCTGCAATATGAAAACTGTCAGATGATCACGGAGTGAGGCCGGATGTATGGCTTTGCTCCGTTTTTTGCGCTGTTAAATTTTTCCGTGGTTTTAGGCTGGGTTGAATTTCGGAGAAAATGACTTTAAGCAGGACTGAATTTCGGAGAAAATGACTTTATGCTGTCAAATTTTTCCTGAGGAAGGTGTTGGATATAAAATGGTTTTGTGATAAAATCTATTTGAAAAAACGATAAAGATTCATTTTCATACGAATGAACCATGGAAGGTTCTTGAGTATTGTGCTTCTCTGGGCGAAATCTATGATATTGTTATCGAGGATATGGACAGACAGTCACGAGGCCTGAAGGGATGAATGCGCAGCAGGAATAAATTTGCAGTTTTTTGATTAGAAAGTCCGGTGTCGGTATGGAATATGTGATTACGTTTCTTGAAGGAATTATTTCTTTTATTTCACCCTGCATGCTTCCCATGCTCCCCATTTATATCAGTTATTTTGCGGGGGCGTCCAGAGAGGATGAACATTCCGGGGCGGCGGCGCTTCCGGGCGCTTTTTCTTTTGTGGCGGGATTTACCGCAGTGTTCTGCTGCCTGGGTGTTTTTGCCGGAACGGTGGGGCGTCTGCTGGCGAGATATCAGAATGCGGTGAATGTTGTCTGCGGGGTTGTGGTGATCCTGATGGGGCTGGTGTTTCTGGATGTGGTTCCCCTTCCTTTTCTGAAGGGAGTGAGGAAGCAGCGGCAGATCAACAGTATCTTTTCGGCCTTTTTGTTCGGGATGATCTTTTCCGTGAGTCTGACTCCCTGCGTGGGAGCCTTTCTGGGAGCGGCTCTGATGATGGCCTCCTCCACAGGAGGAGCGGGCAAAGGAGCGCTTCTGCTGCTGGTTTACTCCCTTGGAATGGGGATTCCGTTTCTGATTTCGGCGGTGCTGATCGATCGGCTGAAAAATACCTTTCAATTTATTAAAAGTCATTACAGAGTGATTAATCTGGTCTGCGGAGGGTTCCTGATTTTTGTGGGATTTATGATGGCCATGGGATGGATGAACCGGCTGCTGGCGGTGCTTTCGGTATTCTAGGAGAGGAAAGGGAAGATGAAAAATAAGGGAAAGATAATAGGAATCGTTGTTCTCCTGGCGGTTGTTCTTGTGGGAGCGGGCATTGGATACCGCTGTCTGTCAGAGCAGTACGGGAAGACGGAAGGAAGCAGCATTGCGAAGATCGAACAGGACACTTCCGGGAATCAGAATACTGCTGCGGAGAATTCGGATATTCAGAATAGTAAGGAAAGCGATGCCTCTGGAGAGGATGCCGATATCCAAAACAGTGATGAAAGCGATACCTCTGAGGAGGATTCTGATATCGAGAACGATGAGGAAAGCGATACTTCCGAGGAGGAACCGGAGTCTCAGAAAATCATGGCTCCGGATTTTTCCATGACGGACGAAAACGGGGAAAAAGTAAGCCTTTCCGATTATTTCGGGAAACCGGTCATGCTGAATTTCTGGGCCACCTGGTGCGGCCCCTGCAAGATGGAAATGCCCCATTTTGATAAGGCTTATCAGGAGTATCAGGACCGGATGAATTTTCTCATCGTGGATCTTACAGATGGCAGCAGAGATACGGTTGAGAGCGCTTCCGCCTTCGTTGAGGAGGAAGGATACAGCTTTCCGATCTTTTTCGATACGGAGAGTGAAGGCGCATATACATATGGAATCGATTCCATTCCGACCACGTTTTTTATCAATTCAGACGGGACTCTGGAGGCATATCAGATTGGAGCCCTGACGGAGGAACTGCTGATGGGACAGCTGGAAAAGATGGCAGGTCAGGAAGTGTCGGCGGAATAGGAAGCGCTGGCTGGTCAGGATGCCTCATAGGACAGTGTCAATAAACAAAATGGTCTGCTGAAAGATACAGCATAAATAAAGGATAGTAAAGCCGTGGCCTGATAGTAATAAGGAACTAATGGAACTTATCAACAGTCAGCTGACGGCTTCGGGTGCAGAAAGACCTGTCTGATTTCCATTATAGAATCAGACAGGTCTTTTAAGTGGGGATCCTCTTATAACAGGGGCAGTCGATGGCGTGGTCGTGATAAAACCTATCCTTTTCGCTTGCAAACACCCAATCGCAGTGTCCCATCGTTTCTTCCTCCTAAACGCTTTTGAAGCTGTCATCGACAAGTGTGCAGATCACTTTATCAGTAAGGGTATCGTCCAGAATAATGGATACCCAGCACTTTTTGTTCTTCAAGTTGTCCCGCGGCATCTTTTTCGTATAAACCAGCTTGCCATCCTTTGCAACGAACCCATAGCAGCGGAGCTTTTCTTCGTTGATCGAATAATTCAGATAAATTTCATCCTCAATACTCATCTTCCGATCCCCCATCCATTATGATCTCAAAGCATTTCGCCCAGACGTTCCAGAACATGACTAAGCATAAACATCATTGTTTCATAGGACATAAAATTGAGAATATTTCCGTCACAGAACAGATTAAGTGACGGATCAAACTCCTCATCGGAATCCCAGAACTGGACAGCCACCTGGAGATCACGGAAAATCGGAAACCGATAACCCACATCGCCCTTCCCATAGGGCACTCCCCCAAGCTGCTCACAGGCAGTGGAAAGATCCGCATCACGGTGGTCAAATTGCTGCGCCGCCCTGTGAAACAGGCTGCCAGATGCCACGCTTGAGGTGTGAATGGCAGAAAAAGAACTGACGGACTTGACTTCACCGGAAGCGCATTGACGTTTTCTGGTTAAAATATCAAACAATGTCATGCTCACATTGTAATCCGCTTCGCGCAAAATACCATCTTTTTCATAAAGGACCACACCAGTATCCCTGCTTATTTTATACTGCCGTCCCACAAATGACAAAAGAAGATAACCGTCTTTCTGCTCCAGCTCCCATTCATGAGCCACCCTCTCCAAATCAAAGGAAGCAAATTTGACCTGCATTTGTCGCTTCATAACCTCATAATTGGACTCTCTTTTATTCACAGCAAGATCCTCATTTCTCTATATATCAAAAAAATCGCCCTGTGTGATGCGCTTATTTGGCTCCACAATAAAAAACTGCTCATCCCGCTTCCCTGAGATCAGCTTCTTTCAAAAAGCATGTCAAAAATGCTCTCTGCCATCTCGGGCTCATATTCCTTCATCAGGCTCTCATAAATCCCACCGATGGAAAATCCCCCGGATTCTCCTCCAAAGACATACATATGCCCTAACTGCTTCGTACATGGATTGACCTCCTCCGTAGTGGTCATGACCAGAGAAACACAGTCATCCACCCGTGGAAAGACCAGCCTTTTCGTGCATACCACATCCTGCCACGAACCTCCGCAAAAACCCATCGCCACCAGCACGGTATCTATCTCTTCGGGCAGATCCTGAAGCGTTTCCAGAATATGCGCCCGCATCCGGCTCGGCTCCACATGGTACCTCCGGTCCAGAAAAACAACCGGAAAATCCGTATGACACGCCTCCTGTGCGGCCTGCACATAATCTTTCAGTGTGGAGCAGGAAAGAATCACACAATTCATACTCTGTCCCTCCCTTCCAAATATCCATAACTGTCTCCGATTACCCGTTTAAGTCCTTGGACAAATTATAGCACAGAAAATGACCTTTGGCACATCTGTAAAGAAAATCAAGACGAATAAAATGAGGAAATGTTTTTTTATGTATCTGAAAGGGAAAAACATGGCATGTGATTGAGACGGAGTGTGTCGGGAATGAGCCGCTTGCCGGTAAGGTGAGGCGGCTCATTTTTCAGATAGGAGGCGGGCTGATGGTGACAAACGAAAAAAGTTATGTTAATATAGAGCCATGAACTATGGGACTGTCAGCTGACCAGCACGTAAAGGAGGACGTTATGTTGGATCAGCAAAAATCACCATCCTGTACTGCCGCCTCAGTAACGAGGATGCGCTGGATGGAGAGTCAAATCATTTTCCCAAGCTGCAACGTGCGCTTCATCGCCGTCAATGATGGCGTGGACAGCAGCCGGGGCGACAGCGAGGGTATCACCGCGATAAGAAATGTCGGGATTCTGGAGCGAATCCGTGCTGTCAACGAGTATGTCCGGGAGGATGCGGACCCCGATGTGCTGATCTCCCGCTGCTATGAAGATTCCGTCCTCGGAAACCTGAGCATGGAGCGGTACAAAAAGATGTCGAAAGACGGCGTGACACATCGTCACACCGCCCTCTGCGGCAAAATAGTTACCTGGTCACTATTAGCCCTGGTTTTACTGAGGTTTTGCGATTTGTGAAGGATACAGCATAAAACAAAGGATGGTGCTTGTGCATGAAAATCGAGGGATATCCATTTTTATATGAAACTCATTTGCATACTTTGCCGGGGAGTGCCTGCGCTCATAATACAGGTGCGGAGATGGTCCGGGCGGCTATGGCCATGGGATACTCGGGAATCATCGTTACCGATCACAACTGGGGCGGAAATACGGGAATTCCCAGGAATCTGCCCTGGACGCAGTGGGTGGATGAATTCGTGAAGGGTTATGAGGATGCCCGCGCGTATGGAGCGGAACATGATTTTGATGTGTTCTGGGGATATGAGGCCGGTTATCAGGGAACGGAGTTCCTGATCTACGGGGTCACTCCGGAGTGGATGAAAGAGCATCCGGAATTAAAGGAAGCGGGCGTTGAGGAGCAGTACAGGCTGGTCCATGAAGCGGGAGGGATGGTGATTCATGCCCATCCTTTCCGGGAGGAGTGGTATATCCCGGAGATTCGTCTGTATCCGGAATTTGTGGATGGAGTGGAGGGCGTGAATGCCACCCATTCCAACAGGAAAAGCACCAGCCACAATGACTGGAGATTCGATCAGCGCGCCATAGAATATGGGGAAAAACACGGGCTGCCTCTTACCGGAGGGTCTGACATACACAGTGTGAATTTTTACGGGGGCGGTACCGCTTTTCGGAGACGTCTCACTTCTGTGCAGGATTACTGCAGGGCGATCCTGGGAGGGGAGGATTACGTACTTACGAACGGGGATGCTGTGTTTGACAGGCATGGGAAGTTTCTGTATAAATTTTCGGAGTAAATAAAATGCTTCACCAGCCGGAAGTCTGTTTTTATTATCGGACAGTTTTCTGTCCGGCAGTAAAAAAAGATCTTTCGACTGGTGAAGCGTGGTAATAGATTATGCGGCAATCAATCCGTATTTTTCAATGTCTGCCAATAGATTATCATTTGTTTTTTCTATGTTTATCAGGCCTGCGTCGCATACTTCTTTAATATAAGCTTTTACATTCTCCCTTGACAATTCTATGATCAGGTGTTCATCATTAAGAACATGTTTAGCCATTGAAATGATATTTCCGATTTTTCCGTATGTAAGTTCGCAGAGGTTTACATGCAGTTTTTCGTAACCCCAATAACCGGTTTTTCCTTCTTCAGAATCATCTCTGCGTATTTCATATTTGTCAAGCATTGTATCGTCAAAGATAATGAACTTTGATTTTTCAATCCCAGTTGTTGAAAGAAGAATTGCCTTGAGAGTATCTTTTGTATCAGTGAATGATTCGCATTTCCAGAATGACAGTGTATTTTTGCTGGTAGACCATTCCTGCCTTAATAAATCGGCAGGAGTATCCATGACGCTGGACAGACCTTTTATTTATGAAAATTCTAAACTTAGAAACAGAACTCCCGGAAGAAATCGCACTCCGCGTCGTTGCACTGGGCGGAGTCTACGGTTTTGATATCCAGGTGAAATACGTGACCCAGACGGTTGATCTTGTCCCCGAAGATTCTGTATACGAAGGGCACGTTGTTTCTGGTAAGGGCGTCCACCAGAGCGGAGGACTGTTCCTTCTGCAGGTCGGCCACGGAGGTCATACAGAAAACGGGCGGGTATACGTCTGTGATCCGGGGAATGACGTTCACCATTTCTATGGATTCTTCCGTGATCGGGCCCGGGAGAAAGTCCTCCATCAGCTGACGGCTGTGATTCCCGGGAATATCCTCTCCGGAGATGGTATACACGCCGCAGTTCAGGGCGATGGCCGTCAGGGCAAAGTTTTCCGGAACAGTAAATTCATACCGGGAGGCATAATCCGGATTCGTGCAGATGCCCGCATAAAGCCCCAGCAGGTGAGCCCCTGCGGAATCCCCCACGGCAAAGATGCGCTCCGTGTCAAAATGATATCTGCGGGCACGCTTCATGACCCAGCCGCACACCAGATTCAGGTCCTCCAGAGGGGTGGGAAATTTGTTTTCCGGGGCAAGGCGGTAAGTGAAGTTTACTACCGCGAAGCCTCTCTGGGCCAGGCTCATGCAGTAATACTGGTAGCGTTCCTTGTCGCCGTATACCCAGCCGCCGCCGTGAACGCTGATGATTACGGGAAGATCTCCGTCCTCCGCCTGCCGGGGACGGTATACATCCAGTATCTGAACCTTCCGGTCGGTGCGGCCGTATACAATATTATCCCAGCGCTCTACGTCCTCGGGAGTGTTCATGAGGGCGTCCCGCTCGTCGTCCGCTTTTTTAAATTGTTCTCTGAGTTTTTCGCTTAATTCAGACATTTCGATTCCTCCATAGGGTATGTAATTGGGCTGTGCGTAATGGTCAAAGCCGGTTATGAGTTATATTTTATCATTAATACTCTCATTTGTAATCTTATTTTTTAGTTTTTCAAAATTCAGAGATTTCCCCTGTATATGGACAGGATTCTGAAATAGAATATTGAGAAGAAGGTATTGGGAATAAGATAACGGAAATGAAGTATCAGAAATGAACTGTCGCATGATTTTGGAATTTCGGATTGCGCGTCGCCGGGATATAAACATTTATATAAACGTTTATATCCCGGCGCATTTTTTCTCCTCCCAATATTCCTTTTTGATATGCATTCTACACAAAATTTTCCTCTTAAAATTATCAATAATATCCAAATCGTGTGGAATCTTTTGCACTTCTTATTTTTTCGTAAAAAATATATAAATTATATATAAACGATGTAAAATTTATAATTAAAATAAAAAATAACTGAAAATTAGATGAAGTTTATCCGAGTTTATAGCAAATTCCGGTGAAAAACAGGACTCAAAATCAGCAGAATTGACAAAAAAACATCATTTGAAAGGTTTTTTTTGTGAAGGTGTTGACGTTTTGTGAAAAAAAGTATTTGAATTTTCGTCGTTTTGGCTATATAATTAAGGGCATCTTGTGAAAAGAAGAGAAACGTAGTACAAATAAGCAAAAACACCTCCCTTCTTTTCCCAAATTTTATGAAGGAGGAGATATCTCATGGCAGCAAAAGGCAAAGTTGTGGCGGAGAGAAGTGCGGGAAGCGCGTTTGCAAAATTTAAACGTTATCTTCCGCTTTATCTCATGTTTCTGCCCGGCGCAATCTATCTTCTGATCAACAACTACATCCCCATGACGGGAATCATCGTCGCATTTAAGAATTACAATGCGAGAGCAGGAATCTGGGGCAGCCCCTGGGCCGGTCTTAAGAACTTTGAATTCCTGTTTGCTTCCAGCGACGCGGCTGTGATCACCCGCAACACCATCCTTTACAACCTGGCTTTCATTATCCTCAACATGGTTGTGGGCATCGCGTTCGCCATCTTCATCTGCGACGCGCTGAGCAAGAAGCTTCAGAAGGTTTACCAGAGCGCCATCCTGTTCCCGTATCTGATGTCCGCCGTTATTCTCGGCTACATCGTGTACGCGTTTTTGAGCCAGTCCAATGGTATCGTGAACCTGTCCATTCTTCCGTCTCTGGGCAAGGATCCCATTAACTGGTACCAGGAGGCCAAATACTGGCCCTTCATCCTGACCTTTGTAAATATCTGGAAGGGTGTGGGCTACGGAACGCTGATCTACATATCCACCATCAACGGTATCGATCCCTCTCTCTATGAGGCGGCGAGACTGGACGGCGCGAAGAAGATGCAGCAGATCCGCTATATCACCATGCCGTTCCTGGTACCGACCATCATCACCCTGACTCTGATGAACGTGGGCCGTATCTTCTACTCCGATTTCGGTCTGTTCTATCAGGTGCCCCGTGATTCCGGCATGCTTTATCCCACGACTAACGTAGTAGATACCTATGTATACCGTGGCCTGATGAAGACAGGAAATATCGGTATGTCCGCGGCGGCAGGCTTCTATCAGTCCATGATCGGCTTCGTGCTGGTTCTGGCTGCCAATGCCATCGTGCGTAAATTCAGTTCAGAAAACGCTTTGTTCTAAGGGGGTGGGAAAATGAAAGAAAAATGGAATTCACCTTATCAGCTGTTATCCAACGGTATTATGATTATCTGGACGATCCTGATCGTTCTTCCGTTTGTGCTTTTGTTCATGTCCTCCATCACCCAGGAGCAGGTGCTGGTGGCCAACGGTTATTCCTTCTGGCCGAAGGAGTTTTCACTGGGTTCCTACGCCTATATTCTCCAGTCCGGAAAAACCATTGTGCGGGCTTACGGCGTGAGTATTCTGGTGACTGTTATGGGAACGCTGATCCATATCTTCCTGGCAGCTCTGATGGCCTATCCTCTGGCTACCAGACATCTTCCCGGAAGAAATATCATGATGTTCTTCGTGTTCTTTACCATGCTGTTTAACGGCGGTATTGTTCCTTCCTATATTATGTGGAGCAATACCCTCCATATTAAGGATACCCTCTGGGCGCAGCTGTGTCCGAATCTGATGCTCAGCGCCTGGAACGTCATGATGATCCGTACCTATTTCCAGAACAGTATTCCGGAAGCGCTCTATGAGGCGGCGGAGATCGACGGAGCCAGCCAGTTCCGTATTTTCAAGGATATGGTGATCCCCCTTGGCAAACCCATCCTGGTTACCATGGGAACCTTCGCCGGACTGAGCTACTGGAATGACTGGACCAACGGTCTGTACTTCATCACCAGAGCCAAGGAATGGTACAACGTGCAGAACCTGCTGAATGAGATGGTGCAGAACATCCAGTATCTGTCCCAGAGCTCGGACGCCAATATGGCGGCGGCAGCGGCGGCGATTCCCACCACCGGTGTGCAGATGGCCATCGCATTCGTGGCAATCCTTCCCATTATGCTGATCTTCCCCTATTTCCAGAAGTACTATACCAAGGGTATTGCTCTGGGCGGTGTGAAGGGCTGACGCACAGGCTGACGCCGAAGAACGTGCGGCGGGGACGGGACGTCCCAAAGCCTGCTTCGGCAGGCGGCTGTTATTGACAGGAATATGAATTGCGCGGCCGGAAGCGCCGGCCGTGCGGTTACATAGAAAAGACCAATTTACCAATTAAAAATGGAGGTAGAAAGAATGAAGAAAAGAGCACTGGCACTTATGATGACGCTGGCTATGACATCCGCCATGGCAGCCGGCTCCGCGATTAGTGTTGCGGCAGATTCCGACACTACAGTAACTGAAAACGGCGAGTACTCTGCGGACAGCCCTTATCATCTGGTATTTGCCTATCCGGAGTTTTATCCCCAGACAGATGACGCGAGAGCGACTGTTCAGGATGCTCTGAACGAGTACATGGTTCCCACCTATCACATTGAGGTGGAATTTCTTCCCCTGAGTGCTGCCAGCTATCAGCAGGATCTTCAGCTGATGATCTCCGGCGGCGACGCGCTGGATGTAATTCCCGTTTATTATACCCAGGCTGCCAGCCTGATCGGTATGAACGGTATCGTAGATATGAATCCCTACATGGAGACTCCGGAAGGCCAGGCCATCATCGAGCAGCTGGGTGAAGCCAACGCATATGTAGGCCAGATGGGCGGCGTTCTCTTCGGATTCCCCGCAGCGAAGGAATCCGTAGAGCTGGGCGGTCTCTGCATGAGAGCAGATATCTGCGACGAGCTTGGTTTTACTGAGAAATACGGCCTTGAGAAGAACGGCGACGAGTATACCGGCAAGGTTTATGACTGGTCTGTAGCTACCGAGATGTTTGCGGCAGTGAAGGAAGCTCATCCGGAAATGACTCCTCTGTACCTTCAGGGAAGCGCAAGCCCCGCAAGACGTTTCTGCTTCTTCGATGAACTGGCGGATCAGTTCGGCGTTCTTGACTGGGAAGCGGATCATGATTCTCTTACCGTTGTAAACGAGTTTGAGACAGATACCTATAAAGAGTTTGTTACCCGTCTGGCTGAGTGGTACGATGCGGGCTACATTTACAAAGACGCCGCTACCGATACCCAGGGTACTGCCGCTATGATGAAGGCCGGCAATACCTTCAGCTATACTTCCGCTATTAAGCCCGGCTTCCTGGTAGAGGCTCAGGCTTCCAACGGATGCGAGTGCTACGCAATGTACTTCGGCAAGGATATTGAGGGCGGATACTCCACCACCAACGTATCCTTCTTCGATACCGGTATCGCTACCAACACTCTGGATCCCGAAATGTCCTTCAAGTTCATCTCCGCTCTGTACACCGATCCCGCTGTTATGAATCTGTGGCAGAATGGTATTGAAGGCGTTCATTATCAGGTACTGGACGACGGAACCGCTTACTTCGTAGACGGCGAGGACGCTTCCAACTTCACCTATCATCAGAATACAGGCTGGATGATGGGCAACCAGTTTATCTCCTATGTATGGAACGACGGCTCCAAGGATGCTGATTACTGGAACCTGCTGCAGACCCACAATACCTGGGCTCAGTATTCACCGGCATACGGCTTCATGTGGGACAGCCGCAACTTTACGACTCAGCTTGCGGCATGCAACAGCGCTCTGAGCCAGTTCAGACCGGCTCTGGAGACCGGATCCGTTGGCGTGGCCGGCGTGGAATCCACTCTGCAGTCTCTGAACGACGCTCTGTACGCAGGCGGCCTGCAGGATATCATGACTGAGAAACAGGCACAGCTGGATGCATGGATCGCTGAGAACGGCGCTACCGAGACTCCTGCTGAGAACCTTGAGAAGATCGCTTCTGTTACCACAGGCGTACTGACCGAGTAATTTCAGCTTTGACCGAGTCATCCGGGAAACATAGGAATCTTTCCTGTGCTGAATGAGAGATGCTGTCATGTAATTTTTCAGGAAAATGAACTGCTTTGACGGAACAGCCTGAGAATAAGATGAAACGAAATGAAAAATCCCTCCGTGCAGCTCTTCAGAAGAAGAGTTCACGGGGGGATTTTTTTAGCTGTAATACAGCACATAATCCAGGATGCCGGCCACAGTCAGGATCGTGACGGAAGCAGTCAGAAACGCGGGAAACAGTCCGAAAACACGGAAATGTTCTTTCCATCGTCTGTACCCCTTCATCCTTTTTTCGCTGGGTTTGCGGATCAGCATACCCGCGGACAGCAGCATCAGAAGGGCCCCCGTAATAAAGAGGGCGCTTCTGGAGGCGTTCAGCGCGCTTCTCACATTCCAGCCGCTCACAGGCAGACCGATCGCGAAAGGCAAAAGGAACGCCGCCAGAGCAGCCGTTCCTCCCGCCAGGACGGACAGCGCCAGGTCGTGAAAAAAACCGGCGATTCCGCCCTTTTCTTTTTTATTTTCCTGCTCATTGTATTCTTCGTTCATCAGCGATTCACCGTGAAACATGCCACATGATGATCAGAGCCTACATCCACCAGCTTCGGGGTCTCCTGACGGCACCGGTCCGTAGCGTAGCGGCAGCGGCCTGCAAATTTACAGCCCGCAGGCGGATTAATGGGACTGGGAACCTCTCCCTCCAGACGGATTCGGGTATTCTCCCTCTGCTTTTCGATCACCGGATCCGGGATGGGAATGGCGGACAGCAGAGCCTGGGTGTAGGGATGAAGAGGATGGCTGTAAAGCTCCTCCGAGCGGGTAATTTCCACAATATTTCCCAGATACATCACAGCCACGCGGTCGGAGGCGTGCTTCACCATGGACAGATCGTGAGCGATAAACAGGTAGGTCAGACCAAGCTCCTGCTGGAAGCCGATGAGCATGTTCACGACCTGGGCCTGAATCGACACGTCCAGCGCGGAGATGGGCTCGTCCAGAACCAGCATTTTCGGCTGCACGGCCAGAGCCCGGGCGATGCCGATACGCTGGCGCTGGCCTCCGGAAAACTCGTGAATAAAACGGTTGGCATGCTCCTTGTTCAGTCCCACCAGATTCAGAAGACCGTAAATCCGCTCGGTTCTTTCTCCGTGATCTTTGGCCAGATGATGAACGTCAATTCCCTCGGCGATAATATCGCTGACGGTCATACGGGGATCCAGCGACGCGTAGGGATCCTGAAAGATCAGCTGCGCGTCTTTTTTAAACGCGAACAGCTCCGCGCCCTTCAGGGCGTGAACGTCCTTGCCCTTGTAGAGCACCTGTCCGGAGGTTTTTTTATACATGCCCAGACAGGTACGCCCGCAGGTGGTTTTGCCGCAGCCGGACTCGCCTACCAGACCCAGAGTTTCCCCCTCGCGGATGGTAAAGGATACGTCGTCCACAGCCTTCAGAACACGGCCGTGTCCCAGATCAAAATGCTTCTTTAAGTTTTTTACCTCAAGGATTACATTATCGCTCATACCCTGCCCTCCTTCACAAACGGAGCGTCCGCAGGCGCTTCCTTCAGGAAGTACAGCCAGCAGCTGGCTTCATGATTATTTTCAAAGGAGACAGCCGGAGGCTGCTCCCTGCAGCAGATTTCCATACAGTATCTGCACCGGGTGCTGAATGGACAGCCCTTGGGCGGATTCAGAAGATCCGGCGGCGTGCCTTCGATGGACGCCAGCACCTGTTTGTTGTTCAGGTCCAGACGGGGCACCGCCTCCAGAAGGGCATTGGTGTAGGGATGCTTCGGATGATGGAACAGATCCATGCTGCAGCCGCGCTCCACGATTTTGCCGGAGTACATGACTACGATGCGGTGGGCAATATTGGCCACCACACCCAGATCGTGGGTGATCATGATCACCGAAGTTCCCTTTTCCTGCTGCAGCTTCTTGATCAGATCGATGATCTGGGACTGGATCGTCACATCCAGAGCCGTGGTGGGCTCGTCCGCGATCAGAAGCTGAGGATTGCAGGCAAAGGCGATGGCGATCATCACACGCTGCCGCATACCGCCGGAGAATTCATGGGGATACTGCTTCACCCGCTGCTCCGGCTGGGGAATGCCTACCATCCGCAGAAGCTCCACCGCCTGAGCCATGGCCTCCTTCTTTGTCATTTTTACGTGATGAAGGATGTTTTCCGCAATCTGCTTTCCCGCGGTCATGGTGGGATTTAAGGCGGCCAGCGCATCCTGGAAAATGATGGCTACCTCGCCTCCGCGGTATTCCCGCAGCCGCCTGTCGTCAAATTTCAGCACATCCTCCCCTTTGAACAGGATCCGGCTCCCGTCTTTGATCTCTGCCGGAGGCGTCTTGATCAGGCGCATGATGGCTTTGGCCGTAACGGACTTGCCGCAGCCGGATTCCCCTACGATGGCCACGGTTTCGCCCTTCTCCACATCAAAGGAGACGCGGCGGACCGACTGCACCTCCCCTGCATAGCCGTGATAGGACACGGCCAGATCTTTTATTTCAAGTAATTTCTCACTCATATTGTTCACCTATCAATTATGTGTTCTGGGGTCTAAGGCGTCACGCAGGGCATCGCCCAGCAGGTTAAAGCCCAGCACGGCCAGACACAGGACCAGAGCCGGGAAGAAGAGCTGCCATGGATAGAAGGACAGCTTGGCCTTGCCCTCTGAGATCAGCACGCCGAGACTGATGACATCGCCGGAGAGACCCATGCCCAGAAAGCTCAGGCTGGCCTCTGTAAAGATGTAGCTGGGAATGCTGGCGCACAGGTTCAGGATCAGGATGCTGACCGTATTCGGAAGCAGATGCTTGGTGATGATGCGGGTGGGAGAAGCGCCGATCATCTGGGCAGCCTGCACATACTCGGATTCACGGAGCTGCATCAGCTGTCCGCGCATCTGACGGGCCGTGCCGCACCAGGAGGTGATGCACATGGCCAGCAGAAGTCCTCCCACGTTCTTTCCCACAACCATCATGATCAGCAGCGTCACCAGAAGGGACGGAAAGGAGTTGATCACCTCGATGCAGCGCATCATCACGCTGTCCACAATACCGCCGAAATATGCCATGATGCCGCCGTAGGCGCAGCCCACCGCGATCTGGACAAAGGAACATACCACAGCCACCAGAAGAGACAGGCGGCAGCCGATCCACACACGGCTGAACAGGTCACGTCCCATGGCGTCCGTGCCGAACCAGTAGGTGCCGTCCGGTCCGAGGTTCTTCTGTTTCGGAGCAATGGTCAGATATTCTTCTCCGCTGAGAGCCGGTCCGATGAGCATAAAGATCACCAGCAGAAGCAGCAGGCTGCCGGCCGCGATGGCGATGGGATTTTTCTTAAGCCGGCGCCAGGCGCCCTGCCAGAAGGTCATGGTAGGACGGTTGATTTTCTCCGCGTCGAAGCGCCCGCGGTCTACCCGGGAGCTCTCTTCGGGAGTCAGTATTTTTGCAGTCGTCATCATATGTCCTCCCCTCTATTTTTTGCCGCCGGCAATGCGGATGCGCGGGTCCACCACGGTATAGAGGATATCCGTAATGAAGACCACCACGATATAGATTGCCGACAGGATGACCGTCTCTCCCATAACGATGGATACGTCCTGGGAAGCGACCGCGTTGACATAGTAGAGACCGAGTCCGGGAATGGAGAATACGGACTCGATAAAGAAGGAGCCTGTGATGCAC
Organism: uncultured Lachnospiraceae bacterium; assembly: GCA_947626985.1. Classification (GTDB taxonomy): domain Bacteria; phylum Bacillota; class Clostridia; order Lachnospirales; family Lachnospiraceae; genus Blautia_A. The sequence goes on from CANQUG010000038.1 coordinate 15,849, forward strand.
ATGGCAATACTCATGGGCAGGTTCGTCACAATGGGGATAAAGGAATTCCGCAGCACATGATGGCGGATGACCTCCCCCCGGCTCAATCCTTTGGATTCGGCAGTCAGCACATAGTCCTGATTGACCACGTCCAGCATGGACGCCTTCAGCAGACGGGCGTAGGACGCGATATAGCCGAAGCAGCCGGCCAGCGTGGGCAGCACCGTGTACTCCCATCCGCCGAACCAGATATTGGTTGTGGGCCAGCCGATCACCGGGAACAGCTTCAGGTTTCCCGCGAAGATCTGCTGGAGCGCCAGGGCGAAGATCAGATTCGGCACCGAAATCAGCAGGATCGAGAGACCGACTACCATATAATCCCAGATGGTGCCCTTCTTCACTGCCGCCAGAATACCCAGCAGCAGGCCCAGACTTACGCCCAGCAGCATCTGCTGGATACCCAGTCTGGCTGAGATCGGACCCTTTTCCGCAATGATCGACTGAACAGTCTGGCCCTGAAATACGATGGATTCTCCAAAATCACCCTTCAGCAGCCCCTTCATGGTCATGACATATCGTTCCATGACAGGACGGTCCAGGCCGTACCTGGCATACAGGCGCTCCGCGACCTGATCCGGAAGACGCTCCACACGGGAAGTCAGGGCGTCGCCGGGTGTGGCGGCCAGCAGAAAAAACGTGGCTGTGGCAATAATAAACAGTGTAAACAGCATAACCACAAACCGCCGCGCAATAAATGTTAGCATTTTCACAGTTTCGTCCTCCAAAAGACAAACGACGGGGCGGGGAGCAGCATTGCTCCCCACTCCGCGTTTATAAAATACCGGTCTGAAATGACGGTTTCCGATTCAATTTTCTGTTTCTGATCAGTGTGCCAGGATCTGCGCGCGGCTGAATTCATACTCAGCGCCGAACATGGGCATGGACAGGCCGGAAACATAAGACTGATAATAAATCTCGTTGGTCGGATAGTACAGCGGGATCACGCCGCCGCTGCTGAGGAGGATCTCCTCAGCCTGAGCATACAGATCCAGACGCTCCTGGCTGTCCTGAGAGCTGATGGCGGAGGATACCAGAGTATCATACTCCTCATTGGAGAATCCGCCCATGAACTTGGCATAACCGTTGCCGGTGGTCCACAGTTCCAGGAAGGTCATGGGATCGTTGTAGTCGCCGTTCCATCCCATGGGATAGAAATCGTACTTATATTCGTTGCGCGCGCTTACCCAGGTGGAGCTGTCGGGATAGATTTCTACCGCAACCTGTACGCCCAGCTTGCTCTCCAGCTGCTGTTTATACCATTCCAGCTGGCTGTTGGCCTGAGTCGTGGGGCTGTACGCGAATACGGTCAGAGTAACGTCTTTCGCGGTGCCTTCCATACCTGCCTCGGCCATACCTTCCTCGAACATGGCACGCAGATAGTCGGGATCGTCTTTATAGTCTTTGGATTCCGCCATGGGCTCCGGAACCAGTCCGCGGTAATCCAGATCGCCTACAGTGAAGCCGTAGGGAATGATGCCGTATGCGGGAACATACAGATCATTATAAAACAGAGAGATAAACTCTTCACGGTCAAACGCCAGGTTCATGGCCTGACGGCATTTGGCGTTCAGCATCAGTCCGGAAGGACCGCCGCCGCCTTCTTCATGCTGGTCAACCACCAGATAGTCCACAGTGGGGCTGCTCTGGCTGTGATGTACGAATGTGCCGGCGTCCACATAGGGCTGCCACTGCTGCACATACTCCACGTCGGTCAGAGTCAGAACATCCAGCTGCTGAGATTCCATCAGCTGAGCCTGGGTGGAAGTCTCGTCAACCACGCGCATATTTACCTGGGTCAGAGTGATGTTGTCCTTGTCCCAGTAATTTTCATTCTTCACAAGGGTCATGCTGTTTTCCAGAACACGGTCCTGAATAATAAACGGTCCGTTAAAGACATGGAGCGTATAGTCGTTGGTCCAGTCCTTGCCCTCGGCTACGGCCGCGTCGATCAGTTCCTTACGGATGGGATAGAAGCAGACCATACCCACCTTCTTGATAAAGGTAGCGTCCGGCTCAGACAGGGTGCAGCTGAAGGTCAGGTCGTCGATGTAGCTGATCTGAACGTCCTCCGCAGGACCTTCGCCGTTGTAATACGCTTCGGCTCCGGCGATTCCGGTAGCGAGGAATGCGTAGGAAAACGCCAGTTCGGGATCGATCAGACGCATCCAGGAGTCCACATACTGCTGCGCGGTTACCGGAACTCCGTCGGACCACATGCAGCCGTCCCGCAGATGGAAGGTGTAGGTCAGGTTATCCTCGCTGACGTCGTAGCTGGTACATCCGGCATACTCCACGACGTCTGTGCCGTTCTCGTCGGTGAATGTACGGAACAGACCTTCCTGTACCTCGGTGAGAACCTGGAATTCATTGGCGTTGCGGACGTCGTTTACGTCCAGAAGCTTCAGGTCGACCAGTTTCAGGTTCAGTACCTGTTCCTCCGCCAGCTCCGGTTCCGCGGCTGATACCATGGCGGCGCTGCCTGTCATACCGGCTGCCATCACGCCAGCCAAAATCAATGCGATCAGTTTTTTCTTCATACTTTTTTCTCCTTTATTTTTTTTACCGTACTATAGGATCCGCTGCCGGATGCCCTTTTTCGCTGCTGAGGCTCCCATGGAAAATGGACATTTTTAACAGAAGAGCCATATGTAAGTCATGCAAATTATACAAGATATCGGCCTGCTTTTCAATATATTTTTTGTAATTTCACATAAAAACTGATGATTCCGGAATCTGATATTTTTTTCACGAAACGCCGGAGATTTCTCTGCCCAGAACAGCCGCGCTGAATTTTCACGAAGTGCCGGAGATTTCTTTGTCAAAAAACGGCCGCGCAAAAAAGGACCGCCCTTGTCGGGCAGTCCCTTCCGCATTTACCGCAGACGTTTATCTGTTTCCTCCGTCAAGGATCCGGTAGTACACCCTGGCCGTAATGCAGTAGATGATTCCATATACGGCCGCAAACACCAGGATCGTTCCCGCGGTGCAGAGAATAAACAGCTTCGTATTAAACATTCCCAATACCATCAGAAGCTTTTTCACCATGGGGAACGCCATGGCGATATGGAGGGCCGCCGTCAGAAGCGGCAGGAAAAATACCATGAGGATCTGACGGTGAATGGAACCCTTCACCTCGCTGCTGCTCATTCCCACCTTCCGCATCACGTCGTAGCGTCCCTTATCGTCATATCCCTCGGACAGCTGTTTGTAGAAAATGATCATGGTCACGCCCATCAGGAACAGCCCGCCCAGGAAGAGCCCCAGGAAAAAGAATCCTCCGTACATTCTGGTATAGGTATCGTCATCCCAGACTCTCACATTGGTGCTGATAAAGAAACTGTCTCTTTCTCCCTCTTTCAGCCCTTTTACCTCCTCCTCGGCGATCTCCGTGCGATGGGAGCAGATCACATCCGCCCAGTAGGACTCATCCTCTTTCGTGCCTGACACGTCCAGGGAAATATCCGCGTCGGGCATCAGATTCGTTCCGTATCTCTCGTTCACTATGGAAAAAATCTTCCCGTAATCATTGAGCGTGACAACCATGACGATGGTTTCGTCCAGCACCTCCCGCATCACATCGTCCGATCCCAGTACAAGAGGTTCCTCCGTAAGAAAGCCCCTGATCTTCCAGGCCTCCTCTCCCAGATAAAGGACGTCTGAGGGCAGTTCTTCTTCGCAGTATACCAGAGCCTCCCCGTCGGACAGTCCCGTATCTTCCCCTGCGGCCGCCTCATAGGACTCCTTCAGTATAATTCTCAGGTCATCCATGGCAGCAAACAGTCCCTGCTCACCGCCGGGCAAAAGGATGGTATCGCCTTCTCTTTTGACGGAGAAATCCGAAGAAATTCTGGAAAGCACATTCTCCGCGGGAACCTTCTCCTCCCGGAGAACCGCCGACATGCGGTCCAGGATCCGAACCGCCTCCTCCGCCTCCACGTTCCGGAAGATCAGCTGGATATCTCTGGGGTACCGGTACGCGATGGCGTCCTTCATCCCGAAATACAGGCAGACGGTACTGGACAGCATGAGAAGAACTCCCGTGCTCAGGATGCAGATATTCGCCAGTCCCACCGCATTCTGCTTCATCCGGTAGATCATGCCGGACACACTCGTAAAATTCTTCGCCCTGTAATAAAACTTTTTGTTCCAGCGAAGGATCTTGAGAACGGCAATCGTCCCCGCCGTGAACAGCAGATAGGTTCCGGCCATCACCAGAACCACCGCCAGAAAGAAAAGGACAAAAGCGTCCAGCGGCGACTGCGTAGAAACGGCGATATAATATCCCGCTCCCAGGCAGGCAAACCCCGCAAGGGCCAGGAGCCATTTCGCCTTCGGCTCCTTTTCTCCCGCCCTGCTGCCGGACAGAAGCTCCACCGGATGACTCATGTGCACTCTGCAGATATTCCATGCAAAAGCGATGAGATAGATCAGTCCGAAGACGATGCCGCAGATCACGGCTCCGCCCGCGGATATATAAAATCCGAACACCACGGGAAGATGCATCAGCTTCAGCAGCAGAAGCAGCGCCAGCTTGCAGCCCAGGATCCCCGCCAGAAGCCCGCCTCCGATATTGACGAAGGAGGTGATGAGCGTTTCCAGAAACAGCATTCTTCCGATATGTCCCTTTTCCATGCCCAGGATATTGTACAGTCCGATCTCGTTCTGCCTGCGCTTCATGAGAATGCTGTTGGTATATAAAAGAAACACAAAGGAAAAGATCCCCACCACGATGATTCCCAGGGCCATGATAGCCGCCACATCCGAACCTCCCAGCATATTCTCCAGGCTTGCGCTCCTCTTGATGAACAGCATCATGTACAGCATGGCCACACAGACAATGCCGGTAATCATATAAGGAAGAAAAATTTCCCGGTTCTTTTTGATATTGAGGAAGGCCAGACGGAGAAAAAATCCTCTACGCATGATAATCACCGCCCGTCGTCAGAATCGTCAGGGTCTCGGAGATCATCTGATACAGTTCCTGCCGGCTCCTGTCTCCCCGGTAAATCTGGTGGAACACCTCTCCGTCCTTGATAAACAGCACTCTGGAGGCGTAGCTGGCCGCCTGCACGCTGTGGGTTACCATGAGAATGGTCTGGCCGGACAGGTTGATCTCCGAAAACATCCGCAGAAGGTCCGCGGCCGCCCGGGAATCCAGCGCCCCCGTAGGCTCGTCCGCCAGAATCAGCCTGGGCTTCGTGATCAGCGCTCTGGCCACCGCCGTTCTCTGCTTCTGCCCGCCGGAAACCTCATAGGGAAATTTCTCCAGGATTTCCGTGATGCGGAGAGACTGGGCCACGGGCCGGATCTTCTGGAGCATTTCCGCGGGATCCTCCCCGGCCAGAACCAGGGGCAGATAAATATTATCCCGGATGCTGAAGGTATCCAGAAGGTTAAAGTCCTGAAAAACGAACCCCAGATTTTTTCTGCGGAAAGCGGAAATTTCCTTCTCGGAGAGGGTAACAAGGTTCTGTCCCCCTAATCGGACTTCTCCCTCCGTGGGACGGTCCAGGGAAGCCAGAATATTCAGAAGAGTCGTCTTGCCCGATCCGGATTCTCCCATGATGGCTACGAATTCTCCTTCCTCCACGGAAAACGTCACATTGGAGAGAGCCTGCACCTTATTCCCGCCGAAACGTGTGGTGTAAATTTTTTTCACATTGGTTACTTCCAGTAATGCCATACTTTCACTCCTTTTCTACGACTGCGCCGCCGCCGGAAGGAAAGGGACGGTTTCCGGTTCCCCGCGCGTCCGCGGCCCTCCCGGCTCAGCTGATGATCATAGTATAAAAGAGCGCAGGTTTCCCTGCCATAACGTAAACTTACAATTTCATTTCCAGTGTTACACTTTTGTAAGGTTGCCTCACATGCGGCGCCGCGCCCGCCGCAGAACCGCCGTATCCGGCTCAGATGGGCTCCACATATTCCCGCTTCAGCTCCAGCAGCACCTTCGTCCCCCGGCCCGGCTGGGACTCCATGGAAATCTTATGCCCCAGCTTCCCCATGATCCTGGCGGAAAGGTACAGCCCGATTCCCGTGGAGGCTCCCTCTCCTCTGCCGTTGTACCCGGTAAATCCCCGCTCAAACACTCTGGGCAGGTCCTCCGGCCGCACGCCGATCCCGGTATCCTCGATCACCAGAGTGCAGGATTCTTTCCTGTAGGAAATGGAAATTCCGCCTGTCCTGGTATATTTCAGGCTGTTGGACAGAATCTGTCCGATCACAAAGCCCAGCCATTTTCCGTCGGTGAGCACGCAGGCGTCTGTTCCCTCATATTCCAGCGCCAGCTTTTTGCGCACGAATACCCCCGCAAATTTATGGATCTGGCCCCGTATGATCCCGTCCAGAGGGCATTCGTCAAAGCGCATATCCGAGGAAATATCCTCCGTCCGCAGATATCCCAGCACCATCTCCACATACTGCTCGATTTTAAACAGCTCCTGAAGTCCCTCCTGCTCGTCCCTTTCCTGAAGGATCAGCCGCATTGCGGCAATGGGAGTTTTGATCTGGTGCACCCACATGGTATAGTAGTCTGTCAGGTCCCGGTAAAACAGCTCCTTTTTCCCCAGAGAGACCTTTCTCAGCCGGTTCATCTCCAGAAGCATCTCCTGATACAGCGCCTCCTTTTTGTCCCCGGCGGCGGGAAACCGCATCTCATCCTCGGGCAGATTCTTTTTCAGAAGGTCCAGACTGATCCGCGCCTTCCGGTACCTGATAAATCCATAGAAAAAGGAGGCAAGTCCTGCCGCGCCGCACAGGACTGCCCCATAAATCACCGGCTCAGCCGGAAGCTCATAAAGGTTCAGCACAGCAGCCATGATCAGCACGCACACGGCCATCAGAGCGGGAACCTTCCATATTTTTCTCACATACTCCAGCAGATATCTCATCCGTTCTCCTTCCCTGCCGCGCGTCACGGGATCATGTATCCCATCCCCTTCTTCGTCACAATGAATCCTTCCAGCCCCATCCCTTCCAGCTTCTTCCGGAGCCTCGTCACATTCACCGTCAGGGTGTTGTCGTCCACAAAGCTGTCGTTTTCCCACAATTTAGTCATGATCGCGTCACGGGACACCACCTTTCCCCCGTGTTCCAGAAGAATCTGAAGGATCCGGAGCTCATTTCTGGTAAGATCCGCCACTTTTCCCCCGAAGGAGAGGGAACTCCCCGCAATATTCAGAATGACTCCGTCCCGCTCCAGGATCCCCGCCGCCTTCCCGAAGGCGTAGCTGCGGCGGAGAAGGGCCTGCACCTTGGCTACCAGCACATCCGGGTCAAAGGGTTTCGCCACAAAATCATCCGCGCCCCGGCTCATGGCCATCACCATATTCATGTTGTCCGAGGCGGAGGAGAGAAACAGAATGGGAACCTGGGAAATCCTCCGGATCTCCTCGCACCAGTGAAACCCGTTGTAAAAGGGCAGCTTCAGGTCCAGCAGCACCATCTGAGGATCCTTCTTCACAAACTCCGTCAGCACATGGCCGAAGTCCTCCGCGCAGTCCACCTCATATCCCCAGGATTCCAGATGTCTCTTCAAAAGACCGGCAATGATCTCATCATCCTCCACAATAAAGATTCTGTACAACCCTTCCTCCCGTCTTATCTCTCCAGCTGCTCCACGCTGCTGAGAACTTTAAAACCGTTGTTCTTCAGAATGCTCTCCGTCACCGAAAGCTCCTCCGACGACTGCAGGATCACCACGGGAATCTGGCTCTTTCTGTGATAGGAGGTGTAGATATAGTCCAGATTGATGTTGCTCTCGCAGATCACATTCAGGAACTCGTCCAGACCGCCCACCTCATCCTTCATATCCACCGCGATGACATTGGTGCGGCGGTTCATATAGCCGTTTTCCGTCAGGACCTGTCCGGCCTTCTCCGGATCGTCGCACACCATGCGGAACAGAGCGAACTCCGGAGCGTCGAAACAGGCGAACCCGTATATATTAATTCCGTTCTCCGAAAGGATCCTGGTGACCTTCCCCAGGCTTCCCGGCTTATTTTCCACAAACACAATATTCTGCTTCAGCATTACACATTCCTCCTCTTATAATAATGAAACCTTCCTCCTCGAAATAAACACGACCATCATACCACATTTTTTTTCTCAAAACAACTGTGCGGAACGGGAGTTTTCGGGAGTTTTCCGTTCTGTTTTTTTATTCCTCTGCTCTCTTGCGCCCGTTTCCCGGGCGCGCCTCCCGTGACGCAGCCGCAGCCGCGCTCACACCGCTCTTGCATTTTTTTCTTCCGTCCGCTATACTGACTCCATACACTTAAGAGGAGGTCTCATCTGATGATCATCGATTTTCACACTCATATTTTTCCCGACAAGGTAGCGGCGAAGGCCATCCCGAACCTTGCGTCCGTCATACATATTGAACCCAGCATGAACGGTACCCTGGAGGGCCTGAGAGCATCCATGGAGGGAATCATCGACGTAAGCGTCGTGCTCCCCATCGTCACCGTTCCCCGCCAGTTCGATTCCATTTTCCGTTTTGCCCTGCAGCTGAACGAAACCTTCGGTCACGATCCCCGGAAAAAGATCATTTCCCTGGCAGGCATTCATCCGGATTCCCCGGATTACAGAGAGCAGCTGCGGCTGATTGCCCGGGAAGGCTTTTTCGGCGTCAAGCTTCATCCTAACTATCAGGGTATGGTTTTTGACGATATCCGTTACCTGCGGCTGATCGACGCCGCCTCCGAGCTGGGGCTGGCGGTCCTGGTCCACACAGGGTACGATCCCTACACTCCGGATGAAGATTTCTGCACCCCGGACATGATCCTTCACGTTCTCAGAGAGACGGCCCCTCCCCTGCTGATCCTGGCCCACATGGGAAACAACGAAAATTATGACGAATCCGAAGAAAAGCTCTGCGGACAGAACGTGTACTTCGATACCGCCTATTCCTTCATGCACATGCAGGAGGAGCAGTTTGTCCGGATGGTGCGCAGACACGGAGCGGACAAAGTCCTCTTTGCCACGGACGCCCCCTGGACCAGCCAGAGGGAATGCGCGGAAAAGCTTCTGTCTCTTCCGGGACTTTCCGAAAAGGAAAAGCGGCAGATCCTGTGGGAAAACGGAGCGAAGCTGCTGGGGCTCTGACAGCCGAGGTCCCTGATCCGGAACGCCTGTCATAGTTCCGTCAGGAAAAATAAAAATAAAAAAGAGAAGGAACAGAACCGGATTGGACCGGAACGTTCTTTCTCTTTTTCTTTTCTGTCTCGATATACAGATTTCCCGAACTCTCTTATGACGGGGGCACGGCTCCGCCGGTTTTCTTTTGTCTGCCGCGGCAGCGCTGCCGGTATTCCCTGGGGCTGACGCCCTCGATCCGGCGGAAGGCCTGGGAAAAATAGCTCAGGGAGGAGAATCCCAGGACCCTGGCGATGTGGGTCAGGCTGTGATCCGTCTCCGCCAGGAGAAAACGGCTTTCTTCAATCCGGCGCCGGGTCAGGTAGCGGATGGGGGAGAGACCGTATTCCTTCTGAAAAGCGTGAGCCAGATAGTACTTGCTCAGGTTGGCCACGGCGGCCAGCTGTTCCAGGCTGAGATTTTCCTTAAAGTGGCCGTCGATATACCACCGCACAAGACTGCACTCCCGGCTGGCCTTCGGTCCGGGAGCCACAGGGCGGAGAGCCGCCGCTTCCCGGCGCCGCACGAGAAGGAGAATGATCTGCAGAAGGTTGTGACAGACGGCTTCATATCCGGGCCGGGCGGATTCCGCCTCCTGAAGCAGCATCCGCATACAGGCCGAGGCCTGCCGCTGCTCGGAAAACCGGTGAATGACCGTGTAGCCTCCGGAATCGCTGCGGGTCTCCAGTCCCTCCACGCCCAGAACCACGTATTCCATGGGAGCCTTCCGGTCGCTGGTCTCGGTATGGGGAACGCCCCCGTTGACGATGATGAAGTCGTCCGCCGTCACGGGAATGACGGCGCTGTCCACATGAAAGAAACCATGGCCGCCGGTGATGAGAAACAGTTCCGTGCAGTCGTGGGTGTGGAGAGAGGAGTTCCACTCCTCGCTGTACCGGGTCTCTGTGATATAGAGCAGCCAGGCCTGCTCCGTTTCCGGAGCCGCGGCGCTCTGGCGGAGGATGTACTGCTGTGTGCTCATGGCCGCCGCCTCCTTCCTCTTTTCCTTATTATAAGTCAGAAGGACGTCTCCGGCAAGAAAAATAAGAATTTATTTCTTTTTAACAAATCTGTATGTAAAAATGGGAATATTTTGAATAAAATCACAATAAAAGCAAAATTTCTAAAAATGAAAGCAAGAATAGTATTGTTTTGAACTGTTAAACGTGTATAATGATTTCATGAAACAACGGAAGCAATAAAACACAATTTACAAAAAAAGGAGGGAAATCAAATGAAACGATTTATGAGTGTGCTTCTCGGGCTTGTCATGGTTCTTTCCATGGGAGGCACCGTGCTGGCGGACGACGGCGTGGAGATCAATTTCTGGTCCATGTGGAACGAGGGCGAGCCCCAGGCCACGGTCATCGCGGAAGCCGCGGAAGCTTTTGAGCAGGAGACCGGAGTTCACGTAAACATCGAATGGAAGGGCCGGGACATCAATACCCTGCTGACCGCTTCTCTGGATTCCGGAGACGCCATCGACATCTTCGAGGACGACTATAACCGGATCGGCCAGGTTTATACCGAATGGACCTATGACCTGACGGAGATGGCTGAGGCGGCCGGCTATGAGGGCTACGCCTGCTTCAACGATCAGTCCGCTGCCTGGGCAGGCTATCTGAACAGCATCACCGAACAGCCGCAGGTAGGCGGCGTGTTCTACAACAAGGCCGCTTTTGAGGAAGCCGGCATCGAGGCGGAGCCCGCCACCTGGACAGAGTTCCTGGATGTGTGCGCGAAGCTGAAGGAAGCGGGCATCGCTCCCCTTGCTCAGGACGGAGCGTATACGAACTTCTCCTTCTATTACCACCTTGTCCGTTATCTCGGCGAGGACGGCATCGCTGCCCTTCGGGACAACGGCGGCTGGGCCGATAACGAGCAGGCCGTACAGGCCGCCCAGGATATCATCGACCTGGTGAACGCCGGATATCTGGCGGACGGCGCTCCCGACGAGTACCCTGCCAGCCAGACCAAGGTAGGTCTCGGCGAGGCGGCCATGGTTGTCTGCGCCAACTACGTGACAGCCGAGGTGAACGCGGCGGTGGGCGAAGAAGTGAACTGGGGCCTGTTTAATTATCCTTCTGTGGAAGGCGGCGCGGAGCCCACGGCGGCATATGCCGGCGCCAATTCCCTGGCGATCGCTTCCTACAGCGAGCATCCCCAGGAGGCTTTCGACTTTATCATGTATCTGGTTACCGGCGAGTGGGATCAGAAGATGGCCGACACCGCGTCTCAGATCCCGGCAGATCCGTCCAACACGGCTCCTGCATCTCTGAACGGCACCATCGAGACTCTGAAGGCTGCCGACAAGCCCATGACCTGGTGCGGTTCTCTGAATACGCATCCTGCCTGGACCGATATGAAGACTCTGTTCACCGAGCTGTTTGAGGGCAAATATGAAGACGGAGCCGCTTTCTGCGCGGCTATGGACGCTCTCTACTGATTTCTGACTGAGGCAGGCGGCACTCCGGTGCCGCCTGTTTTTACTACCGGAAGGAGAGGTGATGTCTGAATGAAGAAAAACAAAACCCTGATCTGCCTGTTCGTCGCGCCTACGGTGCTCTGTCTGCTTCTGATGTACGTCTACCCTGTTCTCAGGACGGCGGTCATGAGCTTTTTCCAGGTGGAGGATCTCACGGCGGATCTGGGCGACTGGCGCTTCAACGGTGTGGACAACTACATAAAAATCTTCCATAACACCGGTTTTATCACGTCGCTGAGAAACTTCCTGATGATCTGGATCGTGGGAGGAGTGATCACCCTGGCCCTGGCTCTTCTGATGGCCGTGATTCTGACCAGCGGCATCCGCTTCCAGGGCTTTTTCCGTGCGGCCATCTATCTGCCCAATGTGGTGTCGGCCGTAGCTCTGGCCACCATGTGGGTACAGTACATTTTTAATTATGATTACGGACTGCTGAACCAGCTTGTGACGATCCTGGGCTTTGAAAAAATACGCTGGCTGGGCACGGACGCCAAGCTCTGGGCCATGATTGCCGCATATATCTACGGCAGTATCGGCTATTATATGCTGATTTACATCAGCGGCATCGAGGGAATCCCGGGGGATCTCTACGAGGCCGCCACTATCGACGGCGCCACGAAGAAGATCCAGTTCTTCCGGATCACCCTTCCTCTTCTGAGGGGAATCATCAAGACCACCATCACGTTCTGGACCATCAACGCCGCTACCTTCTATCTCTGGTCGAAGCTCTTTTCTCCCGTACAGACGGAGGGATCCACCATTGTTCCGGTGGTGTACCTGTATGACACCGTGTTCGGAGGCAAAGGGGTGGTGACCCGCGACGCAGGCGCAGGCGCCGCCGTGGGCGTGGTTCTGACCCTGATCATCATCGCCGTGTATCTGGTTACGGAGCGGCTGCTGCGCAGCAGCGACCTGGAATACTGAGAGGAGGGTGAACGATGGAAAAGACGAAACGCAGATTTAACTGGAAGCGGGAGCTGAAGATGCTTCCCGGCTATGCGGTGGTGATTGCCTATGTGGCCATTATGGTGGTGATGCTCACCTGGATCATCGGGGCAAGTCTTTCCTCCTCCAGGGAGATTCTCACCGGCAGGGTTCTGGATTTTGAGTCCGGCTTTCACTGGGAAAACTATGTTACCGCATGGACGACGCAGAATGTCTCCATTTTTTTCGGGAATTCCCTTCTTTATTCCGTGGTTTCCTGCGCGGGGGTTCTGCTGATCTCCGCTCCGGCGGCCTATGTGCTCAGCCGGTGGAGGTTTGCAGGGAGCCGTCTGATCCGCATTGCTCTGGTTATTTCCATGAGCGTGCCCGCCATCATGATCATTATGCCTCTGTACACTCTGGCAGTGAGATGGGGCATCCGGGGCAGGATTCTGCTGATTGCGCTCTATATCTTCATGCGGGTGCCCTATACGGCTATTTACATGCTTGATTTTTTCGCCACTCTGAGTCATGATTATGAGGACGCCGCGGCTATAGACGGCTGTTCCGCCGGCCGGACCTTCTGGGTCATTATGCTGCCCCTGGTACAGCCGGCCATTATCACGGTGACGATTTTTAATTTTCTTTCCGTCTGGAACGAGTTCTTCATGGCGCTGATCTTTACCAGCAGCAAGGAGATGACCCCTGTGGGCGTGGGTCTTCTGCAGATCGTCAACTCCATGAAGTACAGCGGAAACTACGGTGGAATGTTCGCGGCGGTGATCATCGTTTTTCTGCCCACATTCCTGCTTTATCTGTTCATGTCCCGCCGGATCATTTCCGGCATCACAGCCGGCGGCGTGAAGGGCTGACGAACTGCCGCGGCTGAAATGAAGGAGATTTATCTATGAGAGAGACAAAGGACTGCGCGGCCGTTCTGGCCGCGGGCTGGAACATACTTTTATACTTTACCGATCAGCAGCGTGCGGACACCTGCGGCTGCTTCGGGCAGCCTCTGGACATCACGCCGAATCTGGACCGTCTGGCCAGGGAAGGCGCGGCATTTCCCCAGGCATATTCGCCGCAGCCCGTCTGCGGACCCTGCCGGGCGATTTTTCAGACGGGGAAATATGCCACGGACACCGGCTGCTTCCGGAACGGCATCATGCTTCCTCACAACAGGAAAACCCTGGCGAATTATATGGAGGAAGCCGGATATGAGACTGCCTATATCGGTAAATGGCACCTGGCCAGCGACGGCGAGCTGGAACAGCCGCCGGTGATCGATCACAGGGTCACGGCTGTCCCGCTGGAATACCGGGGCGGCTATACCGGCTTCTGGAGAGCAGCGGATGTGCTGGAATTTACATCCCACGGCTACGACGGCTATATCTTTGATGAGAAGAATCAGAGGCGGGATTTTAAAGGATACCGGGCGGACTGCATCACGGATTTTGCCCTGGAATTCTTTGACCGGAGGGACAAAAGCAGGCCGTTCTTCATGACCGTGTCCCAGATCGAGCCTCACCACCAGAATGATCACGGACATTATGAAGGGCCCGAGGGCTCGAAGGAGCGCTACAAGGATTTTGTGCTTCCGCCGGATCTGGAAGCGCTGGGGGGAGACGCCAGGGAGGAATATCCGGACTATCTGGGCGCGTGCGCCAGCCTGGACAAAAATTTGGGACGCCTGATAGACAGGCTGAAGGCGGAAGGTCTGTACGAGAATACCGTAATTTTCTTTTTTTCCGATCATGGCTCCCATTTCCGGACGCGGAACCGGGACAGCCATCTGAACGGCAATGACGATTACAAGCGTTCCGGCCATGACAGCTGCCTGCGCGTGCCGCTGGTGATTGCCGGAGGCCCTTACCGGGGAGGCGTCACAGTGGAGGAGCTGGTCAGCACAGAAAGCCTGCCGAAGACCATTCTGGCGCTGGCAGGCGTGGACGCGGGCGATGCGATGATCGGCGAAAATCTGCTGGATGTGGTGACGCATAAAGATCCGGACCGTCCTAATGAAGTTTACGCCCAGGTTTCCGAGAGCCGGGTGGGGCGTGTGATCCGCACCCGGGATTACAAGTACGCGGTGTATGCGCCGGGCGTCGACGGGAGCGCTCAGGCGTCGGCGGACCGCTATGAGGACGATTACCTCTACGATCTGCGCAGGGATCCCTGGGAGCTGCATAATCTGATCGGCGAGAAGGAATATGAGGACGTCAAAGAGGAACTGAAGGAAAAACTGCTCCGCTGGATCGAAAAAGCGGAGGGAAAGCGGCCGGAATTCCTGTAACGGAAACGCGGAAGATGCTTTCTGTACCGAAAGATACCCTTCGCGGCGTCTGCTTCGCCGCTTCTCGTACTGCGCTTATATCACTGGCTGGGAGCGAAATCCTTTTCGCCTCCCGGCCCTTTCTTTTTTCAGGCAGAAAATTTCAATACTGCGAAGGATTTAAAATGAATACAAACGAAGATTTGCCGCAGAAATACCGATATATCAACACAGACAGGCTGCGTTTCTTCCATAAAAAAGTTTAGAAGATGACAGGTGAGCGGTTTCATGGTAAAATAAAACAGATCAGAAAATACGGGAACTGCGGTAAAAAAGTGTTTAAAAAGATATTGGATGGGCAATAGTATTCCTATATGTTTATGATTGGAGAACGAAATGGGGAAAATTGAAGGAATAAAAATTCAGAACTATGGAGTGCTTAAAAATATCGTATTGGGGAAAACGAGAACGAAGCAATCTGAAAAAGCGTTGGGAAATCTGATTGCAATTATTGGACCCAGCGGAAGCGGAAAAAGCACGTTGGCAGATGCTTTTGGTTTTATAGCAGATTGCCTTGAAATCGGAGTCGAAGCAGCATGCGACGCTAATAATCGCGGCGGATTTGAAAGACTGATTTCCCAGGGCGCCACGGAACCGGTTTCTTTTGAAATGTACTACAGGGAATCAAGCAATACACGACCAATTACGTATGAACTGGAAATTGATCTGGATAAAACGGGACGACCTTATGTAAAATCTGAAAGGCTTCGGCAGCGGGTGGGTCAATATGGATGGCCCCGAAGCTTTATGTATTTGCAGGAAGGCAGCGGATATGCTTTTGAAGGGAATGATGACGGAGGCCAGAATGACGATGGAAGTATTATCGGAAAAAAAGTAGATGTACAGTTGTCAGATCTTCGCCGTCCTGGAATTGTTACCCTGGGAGCAATGAAACAATATAACCGTATTGAGAAATTTTTGGATTTTTTAAGAAGCTGGTACCTTTGCTATTTTTCGCCGGATGCTGCACGGCGTATACAAACGGCGGCACCCCAGGCTTATTTGGACCGAATTGGGAGCAATATCAATAATGTAGCGCAATATATGTATCGGGAGAATAAAAGGGAGTTTGAAAAGATTTTACAGGAAATTCAGTCTAAGCTTCCCGGCATTGAAAAGATTGAGCCTCAGAAATTTGAAAATGGTCAAATGATGCTTCGATTCTACGAAAAAGACTTTAAGGAACCTTTTTATTCACAAAGAATGTCAGATGGAGCTTTGAAGCTTTTTGCGTATTATTTGCTTCTCCATGAAAAAAATCCCCGCCAGCTTGTATTTATTGAAGAGCCTGAGAACGGATTATATCATCATTATCTGGGAGAGCTTGCAGAAGAAATGAAACGGGAAGTTGGAAGCGGATTTTCCAAACAGTTGTTTATAACAACGCATAGTCCGTTTTTTGTCAATGCATTGGGACCGGATGATGTTTGGGTGCTGATGAAAGACATGAAGGGGTATTCGACGATAAAAAGAGCTTCTGAATTTCATTTTGTAAAGGAACTGGCAGAAGAAGGAGTATCCGTTGGCGATATGTGGTACAGCAAATATTTTGAAAGCCTGGAGGATTAAATGTATTTTCAGTTTTTAATAGAGGATAAATCAACGGAAATACTGGTCAGTCACGTGATGAACAAGCTGGAAAAACAACATACCGAAACCCCTGTTTATTGGAAGATAAAATCCTTTTCGGGAATCGGACATTTGCCTAAAGAAGGAAACGTACTGGAACGGAAAACGGGAAAATTACTGAATGATTTGGCTGTATACATGCGGGGAATCGGTAAAGTACTGCAGGAGATGCAGGATGCAATTTGTGATACCTGGGAAGTACTGGCAGATGTGGTCTGTCCCCAGGGACATGCAAAGCTGAAGAAGA
>CANQUG010000039.1 GCA_947626985.1 uncultured Lachnospiraceae bacterium
ATGCAATGATAGACGGTAATAAAAGGAAATCCACACAGCCCCTTTTACATAGCTGGAAGCCAGGCGGAGGCCCAAATGAGGTGAAAGGCAATTTTGCGAGTCCTGTCTTTTACGCAGGCTCCGTAATCGGTATTTCCTTGATTTGCCACAGTACATACAGGATACTGTAAAGAAACACTGGAAAAAACGTCCATTGCTGACTGATTTCGACAAATTTCATAAGGAAAATACAGTATAATGATTGCATAATTCTGGCCGAAATAAGTATTTTTGTTACTGAAGCCGCATAAATCCTGGATTTTCGAGTTTATATAGGAACTAATTACCCTTTTTTACCCTTTCTTAAAATGAGCAGGAATTTATTTCGCTTTCTGAATTCCAGACACAGAGACCAGGCAATTTCCAAAAACACTTTTTATCTTGTGTATAATAGTAAAAAGAGCTATAATAAGTACAGAAGAAATGAATTTTGACACAATTTTAAACAAACCTTAGAAACATTCCGTGAAACAAAGCTTTGAAAGGAACGTAATATATTACAGGATATGTTGCGAAACATCTCAGACTTGTTTAGAAGACAAGGATATTGATTGGTTTTTAGCATTCAAAAAGGGGGATTGCTATGATTTATTCTAATGATAGAAAACTCCAGTTAAGCGGTTGGCTGAAAAAAAACGGCGACGCGGAATATAATTCTCCACTGAAACTACAAAAATTTTTATTCCTGTACGAATGTTTTACAAAAACGAGCGGAGAAAAGGCAGATTTTAGTTTTTTAAAAGGATACAAACGAGGTCCTGTTTTTGGTAACGTATGGGGTGATTACACACACGAACGCTCTCAATTCAACGAAGCAGCACAACGGGCATTTTCTGATTCATCAAAAGAAATTGATGAAGATCGTGCAGGTAGATGCAAATTTATCGTAAGTACACTTTCCGAAAACGAACTTTCTGATCTTACTCATAAATTTAACATTTGGAAATCAAAAGAAGCCCGTATTATGCATGGAGAAAAGCAGGTGGATCTGTACGAAGACGATTTTAACAAAAATGACGCAGCATTGTCTGATTTGCTTGAAAAAATGTATCCCATGTCATTAATCAATAATTCAGAAGTCATAAACATCGATAATCATTATTTTGTTTTTAGCAAACAGGATGTGAAGCGGCTGACGGAGCAACATTTCGATACCCTGAGTGCTTTGGTAGAAAATGAGCTTTTGCGGAATCCAGTTTTCGTAGAAGTTTCCGAGGAAGGAGGTCTGATTGTTGATTAACAAGAAAGACGTAATTCGTATGAGGATTCCTTTTCCGAATATTCAGGCTCAACTATTTTTTGTGATATTCCATCGTATAAACGTCATTTACGAGGATAGGAGCGTATCTCCATACGACGCGTTATTTTCGTATTTTATTACATTCATTTCCAGAATGAAAAGCAATTTTAAGGTCTATAAGCAGGCTCTGCCGCTGTTTCCGGTTTTAAAGTCGGTTTTTGTCTCCCCATTCACACATCCCGTCCAATATCGGGATCAGAGATTTCCCGCGCTCTGTGAGGCTGTATTCCACCTTTGGCGGGATCTGCGGATATTCTTTTCTGTGTACGAGCTGATCCGCTTCCAGTTCTTTTAATGTTGAACTGAGCGTCTTATAAGAAATTTCGCCTATGTACTTTTTCATTTCATTAAAACGGACGATGCCAAACTCCATAAGGGTATAGAGGATCGTCATCTTGTATTTCCCGTTGATCAGTGACAATGTATAGCTGAAGCCGGTTGTCTCCAGACGTTCCTGTGATATGCAGCGCTTTCCCATTTTATGCTTTCCTTTTCGAGAGTATATAACTTGGATGTAAGTATCGCACTTAAATGTGCGTACTTGTTTTTCATTTCATTCTCGGTAAAATTATAATATCGACAGCAGGAAAAGTCAATCCTGCGGATGGGAGGAATGTATAATGAGTAAAAAAATTGTTGTAATAACAGGCAGCCCCCGTAAGAAGGGCAACAGTTTTGTCATGACGGACGCATTTATCAAAGCGGCGGAGGAAAAGGGGCATACGGTTACCCGCTTTGACGCCGCATTCAAGAAGGTCGGCGGCTGCCATGCGTGTGAAACCTGTTTCTCTGCGGGAAAAGCCTGTACATTTGATGATGATTTTAATCTGGTTGCTCCGGCGATTCTGGAAGCAGATGCGATTGTATTTACAATGCCCGTCTACTGGTATTCGATTCCGGCACAGATCAAGGGCGTCATCGACCGTATCTACTCGCTGGTCGTGGGCGGCAAAGATATTTCCGGCAAGGAATGTGCATTGATTACCTGCTGCGAGGAGAATGATATGTCCGTAATGGATGGCGTGCGGGTTCCGATGGAGCGCATGTGCGCCCTGAACAAATGGAAAATGGTGGGAGAGGTTTTGGTTCCCGGCGTGCTGAATCCCGGGGATATCGATAAGACAGACGGCTGTAAAAAAGCGGCGGAACTGGCTGACACGATTTAAGGGGCTGAACTTATTCTGGTTCTAAACATCTTCATGCCGCAGTCTGTGAGCTGCAAAAAGCAGAAGCGGTGAACTTCCGCTGCCGACGGTAAAAGTCCGGATGAAAGGGGCGCATACCCGTGAAAGGGTGCGTCCCTTTTCTGCATATTCGGTTTTTGTGATTGCCCCGTCCTGATTCCGGCAACGTCTTTCTGAATGGGGAAAGTATATAGAGGGAGCCGAGGCGCTTTTCGGAAAATGGATCAAGTGAAAATCAGTACTTTATCGAGCAGAATATCCCATCATCAGAGAGATGCACGTATGCCGCAGGAGCCGATGATTTTGTGAGAATACTCACAGATCATCGGCTCTTACTTTTTGGGAGATGGGATTCATTTGGAGATGGAATTCAAAAAATTCAAATTCGGTTGATCGCTCACAGATTTTTTCCGGATAAACGGGCGGGCTATTTTGATTATCTGCCTTGGATATGAAAAATAACTAAAAAAATGAAAATAACAAAAATAACAAAAAAATACAAAAAATAATTGACAAAATATACAAGAATGGAATATACTTAAATTGTCGAAATAGTCTAACAAAACGAACCTTTTTAGACTATTTTTTGTTAAAGATGCGAAAATAATAAAGGACAGGAGGAAAAAAGAAGATGAAGAAAAAAAGAGTCATGGCAGTGCTGCTTTCGGCAGCTATGGCTGTGCAGCCCTGGGCCCTGGTGCAGGCGGCGGACGATGGCGGCGACAAGACGATCACAGTGAGCACAATCTCCAAGACCGGCTGGCAGGAGGGCTGGGATGCGGTGGCAAATGCGTACATGGAACTGCATCCGGACGTGAAGGTTGTCGTGGACCTGAAGCCTGAGGACGGATACGATCAGTGGCTGGGAAATGTGCTTGCATCCACGGATACGACGGAAGTGGATATCGTGAATATCAACTATGGCGGCGGCGCCCAGACAGACAAGGATATCCTCTGGTCGGACTACGCGGATATGGACAGCCCGTATTCGGACGGCGAGTGGAGGGAGCAGTTTAATTATGACATGCAGACGTTCTCCGCCGGAACAGGCAGCCTGGATAATCTTTGTCTGCAGTCCACGCAGGTAATGTGGTTCTACAACCAGGATATTTTTAATGAGGTTGGTGTGGAGATTCCCGAGACATGGGATGAACTGGTCGATGTGTGCCAGAAGATAGAGGACGCCGGATATCAGGCCATAGCCATGCCGGGGGATTATGACTCCTTCTATTCGGGAACGATGGGATGGCTGTCCCAGATCTACGCGGATCAGACCACCCGTTCCACCATCGAGCTGTGGAGGAGCCAGGAGGGCGACTATTCCTACGATCCCGATATCGACGCCAGCTGGACTTATGATCCCACGGATCCATGGAATGACGACACTATCTATGTAACGAGGAATCCTTCCCGGTTCTTCAAGGCTGTCAGAGACGGCGAGTATACGCCGAATACTCCGGGTATGAAGACCGTCTGGACCAACTTTGCGAAGGTGTTCCCCAAGTATGCGGGGAACGAGGCCATGTTCGGCACGAACGGTGACGGCGCTCAGACTCTGTTCTATCAGGGCAAGGCCGCTATGATGGTAAACGGCGGCTGGGGCATCATCGAATTTGCGAATAACATGAAGGCGATTTCGGGCGGCGAAACCCTTACCATCGGCGATGCTTCCGTAGAAGACGCCAAGGTGTTTACGCTGGGTACCTTCTCCATGCCTTCCATGGAAGGAGAAGGCATCGAGGCTCCGGCCCGGACCATCGAGGTTCCGGAAGGCTTCCTGGGCGCAATCCTGAAGGATCAGGCACATAACGACCTGGTAGTTGACTTTATGATGTATTACTCTTCCTCAGAGGGTATGTCCACCTATCTGGACGCGGCTCTGGCTGCAGGCTTCTCGCCGTCCGGTCCGTCGCTGGTGTATGGCGTGGAGTATCCGGAGGAAGTGGCGAACGCGTTTGCCAATCTGAAGTATATCGGGAACGTGCAGAAGAATTACGGCCAGGCGCTGAGCAGGGGCTTTGCCGATCTGCCGGAATCTACCCGTGAGTATTACAACAATGCGCACGATTATCTGACAGGCAGCATTACGGTAGAGCAGTATCTGGAAAATCAGGAGAAGAATTACGCCACCTATTTCGATACGGTGCTGGCGAATAATAATCTTACCCAGGAGGATCTGGATAATCCCGCTGTGGAACCGGCTAAATTCAATTCATAAAAGACCGGAACATTTTCGGTTGAGAAAATATAGGGGCTGGCCTGTCCAGCCCCTTTTTTAAAAGAGTGGCCGGTGTTTGCCGTATGGAAGCGCACACCAGATCAGCGGTTCATTCCAGAGAAAGCAGTGCAGCGGTTAGCTGGGAAAGGAGGATGGGGTCACAAGGATGAAGAAAAAAAATGTATGGCTGATTACAGCGGCCATCTGCCTGGTACTGGGGATCGCGGCATCTCTGGCCGGGAAGGTATACAGGGGAAGGACAGAGGGCATCAGAAGTTTTGATATTGCAACCGGAGATATGAACCAGAGTCTGACGTATGACCGGGCAAACGGCGTCCTGTATGTGGGCACGCACAACGGCCTGCTGTCGGCGTGGCGGGATGGGGAGGAACTGTGGCAGATCAGGGCGGAAGGAGCTTTCCGGGAGCTGGCATTAAATGAAAGCGGCGATACGCTGTATGCTGCCAATGAAAGCAACCGTGTCTGTGTGTTCCGGACGTCGGACGGGGAGGAGCTTCTGAATCTGGATCTGCAGAGAAAGGCGGTAGGAGTGGCCGTGAACGCAGACGGCTCCAGGTTTGCGGTCATTACCAATACCGGTTCCTCGAAGTCCAATCTCTTCGTTTTCGCCTCTGACGGGACAGAGATCTCCAATATCCCATACAAGGGCACCCTGCGGGGGATCGAATACTGCGGGGACGGGGAGACCCTGATGCTGTCGGATAAGAGAGGAGATATCTCCCACATTGCGGAGGACGGAGAGCTTCTGAATCAATACAGTATCAATTATGACGCTGTTCAGATGAAGGCCTGCGCGGGAACCTACTGGGTCGTCGGAAAAAACGGCTCGTATTACAGGCTGGATGAGGAGCTGAACTGTCTGCGCAGCGGGCAGATCAGCAATACGGTAAACGCCATAGTGAACTGCATCGGCGTGGATGCGGAGGGCGAATATGTGGTGGTCGGATCCAAGGAGGGCTATCTGTTCGTGATGGATGGACAGGATAAGCAGATCTATACCGTGGATATGGAAATTCAGATCATGGACACAGCTGCGGACGAGGGATGTATTTACCTGGCAGGCTACGGGGACGCGGTGTGGTGTATCTTTGCGGAGAACCTGGAAAATATCGAGCTCTACACGCTGCTGGGGAAGCTGTGCGGATATCTGGTCTATGTGTTTGCAGCGGGCTTTCTGGTGAGTCTGGTCGCGTACATTCCGAGAACCAGGAGGGCGTCGGTGAAGCTCCTGAAAAATATCTGGAAGCAGAGGATGGCGTATATCATGCTGCTGCCTACCTATGTGCTTCTGTTCCTGTTTTCCTACCGGGGAATCTTCACAGGACTGATCCGCGCTTTTACCGACTGGTCCGTGAACAGAAATACGGTGGCAAAGATTTCTTTTATCGGTCTGGACAATTTCCGGACCATGCTGTCAGAGGGCTATTTTCTGACCGGAATGATAAATCTGCTGCTGCTTTTGATATCGAACATCATAAAAACGCTGACGGTGCCGCTGCTGCTGGCCTGGCTGCTGTATTCCATCCGGGGAGGCAGAAGAAAATACATACACCGGTTTCTGTTCGTGCTGCCGATGGTGGTGCCGGGCGTGGTGGGAGCATTGGTATGGCAGAAAATCTACGATCCCTCCATCGGACTTTTGAATCAGGTCCTGGGCGCGCTGGGACTGGAGTCCCTGCAGAGGGTATGGCTGGGAGACGCGCACACGGCCATGGGCGCGGTGATCTTCATGGGCTTTCCGTTCGTGGGCGCAATGGCGCTGCTGGTCTATTACGCGGGCTTTAACAATATCGGGAATGAGGTGATCGAATCCGCGCTGATCGACGGCGGGACGAGAAGGGATATTTTCTGGAGGATCCAGCTTCCGCTGATCCGGCCGCAGATCAGCCTGATGATCACGCTGACGGCGCTGGGAGCCATGCAGGAGTTCAACAGCATCTACATTCTGACCGGCGGCGGGCCGGGAACCGCCACCTATGTGCCGGCTCTGGAGCTGTACCTGAACGCGGCGCAGTTCGGCCGCTACGGCTACGCGTCGGCGCTGGGCCTGGTCCTGCTGGTCTTTACGATGACGGTGACCATAATCAGCAACAGGCTTACAAGGGAGAAGGAGTGAGCGTATGAAAAAAATGAGTGCAAGAAAGAAAAAAGAGCTGCGGTTCCAGGCGGCCATCGAGATCGTTATGGCGGTATTCCTGTTTCTGGCGTTTGTTCCCATATTCCTCATGCTTGTTCTTTCCTTCAAATCCACCTGGGAGGTGTTCAATAATTTCTTCGGCCTGCCGCGGCGCGTGGAATGGGGAAATTATATAAGGGCTTTTAAGTATCTGTACGGGAATATGTGGAACACGCTGGCCATGGTGGCGGTGGGCGTGGTGCTCACCCTGATTCTGTCCGCGCTGGGAGGCTTTGCGTTTGCCACCAAGGTATTTCCCGGCAAAAATCTGCTGTTCGCCATGCTGATGGCGGTGATGATGATTCCGGGTGTGCTGTCTCTGGCGGCGAATTATAACCTGATCCTGGAATACGGGCTGTTTAATTCACGATGGGCGGTCATATTTCCCTGGATCACAGGAGGACAGGTGCTGGGAATCATTCTGTGCAGGAATTCCATCGAAGGTTTGCCGCTGGATCTGTTTGACGCCGCCCGGATCGAGGGCTGCGGGGATCTGCAGCTTCTGCTTCGGATCACTGTTCCGCTGATCAAGCCGATCCTGGCCACCATCGCCGTTCTGAAGGTGGTGGATTATTATAATGATTTTATCTGGCCCATGATGGTCATTGATTCCAATGAAAAACAGGTGATCACGGTGGTGCTGAAGGTGTTTACGTCCTCCCAGGACGTTTCGAATATCGGCGTCATGTTCGCGGGATACGTGATCGCGACGATTCCGCTTCTGATCCTGTTCCTGTTCACGTCGAGCCTCTACATGGAAGGACTTACGGCGGGAGCTGTCAAAGGGTAAAAGCGAAAAATCGTAAAGAGCGGAAATAAGAAGAGAATACGGAGGAGAGCATGAAGATTGAAAAGCTGAGGACCAATCATATAGAGAATCCCATAGGATATTTTATGGAAAATGTGAGCCTGTCGTGGGTTGTGACGGAGGCGAAGGGAAGCCGGATGGAGGCCGCCCGCGTGGAGATCAGCAGGGATGCGGCGTTTACGGATTACGTGTCCGACAGCGGGAAACAGCCGGGACTGGACTCCCTGGGTTACGTTCCGGAGATAGAGCTTTCGGAGGGGACGCGGTATTACTGGAGAGTCAGCGTGTGGGACGACAGCGGGGATACAGGGGTCAGCGATACGGCTTATTTTGAGACAGCCGTGACCTTTACGCGGGCGAAGTGGATCACCGCGCCCTTCAGCCAGGAGGTACATCCGCTGTTCCGCAGACGGTTCACGCTTAAGGACAGCGTGGAGAAGGCCAGGCTTTACGTGACCGGCCTGGGCGTCTACGAAGCCTGGCTCAACGGGGAGAAGGTGGGGGATGAATATCTTGCGCCCTTCCATAACGATTATAATCTGTGGATCCAGTACCAGACCTACGATGTGACGGAATCCCTTCATGCGGGAGAAAATGCCATCGGCGTCATGCTGGGGAACGGATGGTACAAGGGACGTTTCGGCTTCATTGACCGCATGGACAAGCTCTACGGGGACACGTTCCGGCTGCTTCTGGAGCTGCATGTCACCTACGCCGGCGGGGATACGGAGATCATAAGCACGGACGGGGACTGGCTCTGCGCCGCGTCGCCGGTGGCGGAGAGCAGCATCTACGACGGAGAAGTATGGGACAGCCGGAAGGAAATCGCGGACTGGGCCGGTATCTCCTGCGGGGAATTGTCCTTTGAGCGGGCGAAGGAAACGGACGGGCCCACGGAGCTTCTGCTTCCGAGGCTGAGCCTTCCCGTTAAGATCATGGAAGTCCTTAAGCCCGTGGAGCTGATCCGCACCAATGCGGGCGAGCAGGTGCTGGACTTCGGGCAGGTCATGACCGGCTGGGTGGAATTTGTCTGTGAAGAGCCGAAAGACACGGAGGTCTGCTTCCAGTTCGGGGAGATTCTGCAGGAAGGAAATTTCTATAATGAGAACCTGAGGACGGCGAAGCAGGAATACCGGTATATCTCCAACGGGAAAAAGGCGTATGTCCGGCCGCATTTCACCTTTTACGGGTTCCGTTACATGAAGATTACGGGAATGACCGATATCCGTCTCGAGAATTTCAGGGGCTGCGTCATTTATTCGGAAATGGAGCAGACCGGCAGAATCACCACCTCCAATCCGAAGGTCAACCGGCTGTTTGAAAACGCTCTCTGGGGCCAGAAGGGGAATTTCCTGGATGTGCCCACGGACTGCCCCCAGCGGGATGAGCGCATGGGATGGACGGGCGACGCCCAGGTATTCTCCGCGACGGCCTGCTATAATATGTATACGCCGGCATTTTACCGGAAGTATCTGTACGATATGAAACGGCTGCAGGATACCATGGACGGCGGGGTGCCCCATGTGGTGCCGGATATTTTGGGGCAGATACACCGGATACTGAGCAAAGACGGCAAAACATCCGGCAATGAGTCCGTGGACAGCGAACGCAATTCCTGCGCGTGGGCGGACGCAGCGACTATCATTCCCTGGACGGTTTACAGGACGTACGGGGATAAGTCCATGCTGGCGCAGCAGTATGGAAATATGAAGGACTGGACGGACTGTATCCGCCGGATCGATGTGGAAAGGTGCGGAGGCAGATATTTGTGGACTGACGGTTTCCACTTCGCGGACTGGCTGGCGCTGGACAATTATCATCAGGGCGTCAGCTTCGGCGCTACGGATCCCTACTATGTGGCCAGCGTTTATTATTATTACTCCGCATCGCTGACGGCAAAGGCCGCAAAGGTGCTGGGCAAAGACGAGGACGCCAGGTATTACGGGAAACTGGCGGAGCATGTGAAAGAAGCGATACGGAAAGAATATTTCACGGCCACGGGAAGGCTTGCCGCAGATACCCAGACAGGGCTTGTGCTGGCGCTGTATTTCGGCCTGGAGCCGGAAGCGACGAAGGGACGGATCGCGCGGGATCTTCTCCGGAAGCTGGAGGAAGAGAACATGCACCTGACGACCGGATTCGTGGGAACGGGATTTCTGTGCGCGGCTCTGGCGGAGAACGGACTTTCAGAAGCCGCCTATACGCTGCTCCTGAATGAGGATTATCCCAGCTGGCTGTATGAGGTGAACATGGGGGCGACCACCATATGGGAACGGTGGAATTCCGTGCTGCCGGACGGGAGGATCAGCGACACCGGCATGAACAGCCTGAACCATTATTCCTACGGGGCGGTGGCCGGCTGGATGTACCGCTATATGTGCGGCGTCGATGTCTGCGAGGAGGCGGCCGGATACAGGCGCTTCGAGATAAAGCCCTGCGTGGACGGGCGGTTTGACTGGGTGAAGATGGAATACGAGTCGGCCAAAGGACACATCGGGAGCGCATGGAAAAAGACGGATGCAGGATATGACTTCCGTATAGAGATTCCTTTTGACACGGAGGCGGATTTCGCTCTTCCCATGGACTGTGCGCAGGTAAGGATCAACGGAAGTGTCAGCGGGATTAAGAAAAAAGAAGAACGAATCCATTTCACAAAAGGCGTTTACGAGATCGGTATCGATTGTGAACCGGGGGTATGAGATATGCAGACGACGTTATATCTGCTGCCGGAGCAGAGCAGTATTCAGATGATGTCCTATATCATTCAGACAGGAGAGGGCCGGCTGATCGTGATCGACGGGGGCGGGAGGCCCGACGCCGGAAATCTGGAGGATACGCTGATCCGTCTGGGAGGTCCGGAGCCGGTCGTCGACCTGTGGCTGCTGACGCATCCTCATGCGGATCATATCGGTGCGCTTCTGGAGATTTTTTCCAGGCCGAATCCGCTGCGGGTGAAACAGATTTTCAGTCATTTCCTGCCTCATGAGATCTATGAGGCTCATGACGCCGCAAAATGCGTGGATGTGCTGACGCCGGAATTTAACAGTTTCGCGGAGAATCACCCGGATATCTGCTTCCGGTTCCGGACCGGGCAGGTTTTTCAGACGGGCTCCGTAAAGATTACCGTGCTGTATGTACCGGATGGTTCCATCGTGACCGATGTGGTGAACAATTCCTCGGTAGTTTTCCGGGTGGACGCGGAGGGACAGCGCATCTTATTTCCGGGGGATCTGGGCGAGGATGGGGGAGACTGTGTGCTCGCGACGGTTCCCCGCGGAGAGCTCAGAAGTGATTTTGTCCAGATGGCGCATCACGGACAGAACGGGGTGAAAAAGAGCTTTTATGAGGCGGCGGCACCTGGGGCGTGCCTGTGGAACACCCCCATATGGCTGTGGAACAACACGACGGATCCGACAGGGAAGACCGGGCACGGTACCGGCCCATTCCGGACTCTGGAGGTGAGGGGATGGATGGAAGAACTGGGCGTGAAGCATCATTTTTGCTCGAAGGATGGGGAGCAGGTGATCCCGCTTCCTTATGATCTGACATAACCGGAATTTCCGGTATTCTCTGTTCAATACCGACCAAAAGGAGGAGAAAAATTTGAAAGTACTGAATATAGAAGCGGGACAGCAGTTTCTGCAAATCCGCACCGATGCGGACGGTCCCGTCGTTGTGCGGGAAAGCGTGCCCACAGTGGGGAAGAAGCCGGGACGCACACTCTCTGTCGTCCGGACGGAGGCGAAGAACGGCGTTATCGAGCTGCCCCGCTGTGAAAACGTCAACGACAGGCTCTTTTCCCGTTATGATCTGTTTACGCCGGAGGGAGAGAGTATTGAGGGTGATAAATATGTCACCCGTATCAGCGGAGGAATGGCGGAGAATGAGTTTCCTTATCCGCAGCCGCCTGTGATCAAAACGCTGGCCGCTCCGCCGATGCTGGCGAAAAGGCTGGGGATGCCCCAGAGTCTCCTGAACGTCAATCTGCCGGATCTGATGACCGTGCTGCCCGGCGAGGGGGACATTGCCCATGAATTTAACGGACGTGTCTATTATTTCCGCAGAAGCGCCGTGGAGTCGCTGGATATGCGTATGCGTGCGGTACCCGTCAATACGATGATCCTGCTGAACTCGCCGCGGCTTTTTGGCTCCACGGGCGAACGGCTGCTGCTGGACGCATGCATCCATCCTCGATATGACTGGGACTGCTCCAACGCATATATCAGCGCGTTTGATATGGAGACTGAGGAGGGACAGGGTTATTTCGGTGCGTTCGTCGATTTCCTGGCCGCCCGCTATACGCGCCCTGACGGGAAGTATGGCCGCGCGGTGGGCGCGATCATTTCCAACGAGGTCAACTCTCAGTATGTCTGGGGAAACGCGGGGGAGATGCCGGTGGAGGAGTACGCGCGCGAATACGCGCAGGCACTGCGTCTGGCGTGGCAGTGCGGACGGAGCCGGTGCGCGCATTTCCGCGTGTATATCTCGCTGGATCAGTTCTGGTGCGCTTCCAATTTCAGCGCCGCTCCGCTGCGCTATTACGGAAGCCGCGCGATGCTGGAGCAGGTGAACCGTCACGTCACGGCGGGCGGCAACTTTGACTGGTGCGTTGCGCACCATCCCTACCCGGAGGATCTGCACTGTCCTGATTTCTGGAATGACCGCGCTGTGGATTTCAGCTTCAGCACTCCCAAGATTACCTTCAAGAACATGGAGGTGCTGGAAGCGTTTTTAAGTCAGCCGGAGTTCCTCATCGACGGAAAGCCCCGGCGCATCATCTTCAGCGAGCAGGGCTTTAATTCCCTGAAGGGAGAGCTTCAGGCCTGGTCCGAGCGGCAGGCCGCGGCAGGCTACGTGCTGGCTTACATGAAAGCGCGCAGGATGAAGACGGCGGATCTGTTTACGCATCATGCGTGTGTGGACAATCCGAAGGAATTCGGGCTGAATCTCGGTATGTTCCGCTATGACCCCGCGAAGCCGGAGAATGTGGGAGAGCCCAAACCGATTTTCAGGTCTTTCCAGGCGATGGATACGCCCGATGAGGCTGCCGCCGTGGATGCTGCCCGTGAGGTGATCGGAGAGGAGCTGTTCGACTATCTGCTGGACCCGCCGCTGATATTGGGAGACCGGGACACCAGCGAGGATGATGCTTTCGGCGCGTAGGGACGGGCAGGATACGGGTGGAATCGATTGATGTTTCGCACAGGCGGCGCAATGCGAAAGTGCACTGAAGGCGGAAAAGCTATAATAAGGGCTGTTGGAAACGGGGATTCTCTTTTCAACAGCTTTTTTATATGGATAGAGACACATTTTTCTCAAGGAACAGATTTTGCAGCTCATGGATGACTGGCGGATTTCGTATTGCCGGAAATACTATTTATTCGAATGAAAGCCGGGTGCAATGGCTCGTTGCATCACTCCATCTTTCGCTTTTGTTATGTATGGCGTAAGGATGCTGGGATTTTGGGGGAGAAAAAGAAAATGATGACTATTGCTCATTGGAGTACGCCGCAGCACCGACATTATTGTGGATGCTGTTGAATACATAAATGCAACGAAAAACATATATAATTCGTTGCAAATTGTGGAACAGTACTTTGTTTGTGTATAAGGACATCCTTTTGATTGAATAATGAAAAGAATAATCTTTCCAGGAAAGTTGAAAAAACGCAACGGATAATATATAATATTCGTTGCAAAGGAGGCGAATATTAATGGCAAAAGGATATATGCAGGAGGTCCGGGAGCGGGTTTTAACTGCAGAAGATGGAAGTATTTTTATTGCTTCCGATTTTGCAGACATCGCGGATTCCAACACTGTGCGTTCTGCTTTATACCGACTCGTTCAGAATGGAAGTCTGAGGCGAATCCTGAACGGTATTTTTGAGAAACCCAAATTCAGCAGGCTCCTGAATGAATGCGTTGCCGCGGATCCGGATGCTGTCGCCAAAGCATTGGCACGAAGTTATCATTGGACAATAGCGCCTTGCGGAAATACTGCCTTGAATTTGTTAGGATTGTCCACACAGGTCACGGCGGTGTGGTCCTATATCAGTGACGGGCCATATAAGACGTATAGCTGGAACAACACAAAACTGGAGTTTAAACACCGAACCAACAAAGAAATCACGGGGCTTTCCTACACGACAATCCTTGTTATTCAGGCATTGAAAACTCTGGGACGGGAGAATGTCACTTCCAAAACGGTCAGGATACTTCGTTCCCGGTTAAGTGAAGAAGATAAAGCTGCCATGCTGATCGAAGCGGCAGAAAGTACGGACTGGGTCTACGATACAATACGTCAGATTTGCGGAGGTGCAAAAAGACAATGAGAAACACGGCGAGACTCTCTGATAATGATCGGCTGGAACTGTTCAGGAATACTGCCGAAAAGATGGGGATGAATGACTCCATTGTGGAAAAGGATTTTTGGGTATGCTTTATTTTGGATTACCTGTTCCATCGCTCACCCTGGAAAGATGCTGTCACATTTAAGGGCGGTACCAGCCTCTCAAAAGCCTTCCGCCTGATCAGTCGGTTTTCTGAGGACATTGATTTGATTCTGGACTGGCGGGTGTTAGGGTATGGCCCAAACGAACCCTGGGAAAAGCGTTCCAACACGAAGCAGGACGCCCTGAATAAAGAAGCTAATGCCCGTGCGGAGGTCTTTCTGGCAGAAACTTTCTGTCCTGTTATCAAATATGTCGAAGCCGTACCCGGTACTCTAAAGCTGAGGCCGCCTGAGTATCGCCTGAGTACGTTGGCGGCGGACTATGATGCAATGAGGGATATGCTGTATGGTGACATTCCATCTTTTGCCTCTGTTATGGATGGCATAAAGGTACTGGAGCAGCAGATCAACGTTCTTTAATTTATAAAACGGTGTATATTAGATTAGTGATTTTTATTATCCGGTATACGATCAATTCATTTGGGGTAAAAGAGAAAATGACGACATTTGAAAAAACATTTGACAGCGCAGCTTTGGATTATGAGAAAAGCCGCCCCACATATGTAAAGGAAATTTATGAGGATATATTGCATTATAAACCAATTAATTCAGACAGCGATGTACTTGAAATCGGGTTGGGGACAGGAAAGGCATCACGGCCTGTACTGGATACGCATTGCCGTTTTATCGGAATTGAACCGGGAGAACGGCTGGCCGATTTGGCACGGAAGCGATATAAGGATTATAAAAATTTTTCTATATTGAATCAGACCCTGCAGGATTTTGTCAGTCCTGATCAGGTATTTGACCTCATTTATGCGGCAACGGCATTTCACTGGATCCCGGAGGAGTATGGATATAACCGGGTTTTTGAACTGTTAAAACCCGGAGGCGCATTTGCCCGATTTGCTTATCATGCCGGGCCGGATCAGGGACGCAGAGTATTGACGGATGAAATACAGGAGCTCTATCGTAAATATATGCACACGGAGAGCCAACCCGTTGAGTTTGGCAGCGCAGATGCGCAGAAGCTGGCTGAAAAAGCGCCCGCATACGGTTTTGTTGATATAAAATATGCGCTGTATCATATGACAAAGGATTTTACGGCAGATGAATATATGGCATTATTGCGGACATACTCCGATCACATGAGAATGGAAGCATCAGACCGAAAAAAGCTTTTTGAAGGCATTCATACTGCAGTCAATCATCACGGCGGAATTATAACCGTATACTATACCATGGATCTGGAATTAGCGAGGAAACCATATTAAAAAAGTTGTTTTGTGGTTTGTGTGAATGGTGATTTTGCTCTCAAATGCGAGGGCTTTTCAGCCGCTGAAAAAGGAGGAATAAGTCAAATGAAAGATATGATGAAACTGATCAGGGAGCGCCACAGCGTAAGACAATATCTTGATAAAAAGATACCGGAGGATATCCGTGCGCAGTTGAATACCTGTGCGGCGGAATTGAATGCCAAAGGAAAACTGCATATGCAGATTGTTTATGATGAGCCGGACTGCTTCAATTCCCGTATGGCGCATTACGGCAGATATACGGAGGCACAGAATGATTCGATATGCGGATTTTCAGGATTTTACTGTTTTAAAGGAATTTGATAAACATATTTCTGAATCTGAATTGAGAAATATTATCCCTGCAAAGAGAGTTCTGGTCATGTATCAGGGAGATGACTTTACAGGATGGCTGAGGTTTGGATTATTTTGGGACAATATCCCGTTTATGAATATGCTGTATATTTTGGATGGTTACAGAGGAAAAGGGAACGGGACGGAACTCGTTTCGTTCTGGGAAAAGGAAATGGCAAAAGAGGGATACAGACAGGTTTTAACATCCACACAGTCAAATGAACAGGCACAGTTCTTTTATCGAAAAATCGGTTATATCGAATGCGGCGCGCTTTTGCTGCCGAAAGAGCCTTTGGAGATGTTTTTTATCAAAGATTTACAGACAAGGTGAAACTATCGTCATCATGGCGATTTATAATAGGATGAAAGCCGGAGGAGCGGAAGAGATGAGTACACTCTATGTTTCAGATCTGGACGGAACGCTATTAAGGAGCGACGAAAGAACATCGGAATACACAAATAAGGTCATAAACAGGTTGACTGAAAAGGGAATGATTTTTTCTTATGCAACGGCCCGCTCATTGATAACTGCGAAAAAAGTAACAAGCGGGATCAATGCAAAAATTCCTCTGATCGTATATAATGGCGCTTTTGTAATAGATAATCTCACTGAGGACATTTTGCTTGAAAATTATTTTGATGACCGGATCAATCTGGTGTTAGACGATCTGTTTGCCCATCATATTTACCCCATTGTGTATGCATATATAGAAGGAAAAGAAAAATTCTCTTTCGTTCCCGAATGCTGCACGGATGGAATGAATAAATTTCTTGGGAGCAGAGAGGGAGATCCCCGTACCAATATTGTAAAAACAATACATGATCTGAAGGCAGGAAAGATTTTCTATATCACATGTATCGATGAATCGCAGAAGCTTGAACCGCTGTACAGGAAATACAGGGACTTTTATCATTGTGTATATCAGACGGATTTATATACAAAGGAGCAATGGCTGGAAATCATGCCCCTGCATGTTTCAAAAGCAGGGGCAATCAAACAGCTGCGGGCACTTCTGAAATGTGACAAATTAGTTGTGTTCGGCGATGGAAAAAACGATATGGATATGTTTGAACTGGCCGACGAGAGCTATGCGGTCCAAAATGCGCATGAAGATCTTAAAAAAATCGCAACTTCTGTGATTTCCTCGAATGATGAGGATGGTGTCGCAAAATGGCTGGAACAAAATTTCAGGTGAAAAATCAGCGGGTTTCTCTGATCCATTTCCGCACATCCTTCACCCACGAGCCAAAACGCATGGGATCCTTCTGACAGGTATGCGTATCTTTCAGTACAATTTCCGCGCAGTTGTCTTTTGTGTTCCGCAGCATATGTTTTACGTAGTTTTCCATAAAATCCGTCTGATCCGGCAGATAGTTGTTTATGTAGAAGGATGGATTCGGTTTCCAGGAATACACGGCCTTACGTCCGATCTGATCCGCGCATTTTTTTACATCGGCCCATGGCGACACGGAAATTCCCCGGATGGTCTTAAACTGCAGGATATCCTGCAGTTTATTGTCCACCGGCTCGCAGCAGCCGTAAGCGGTGAGCCCGAAGCGGTCTGCGAGCCGTTTTTCATGCTGCATGACGAACTCCCAGTGCTGTTCCGGACTGACCATAGTGAATTCCTGAGACTCCGTGAAACCGAAGAAATCCTTCAGATCCGTGCAGACGCTGTCGTCGCCCGGCAGTTCATGAGTAAAGGTCTGTCCTCCGGATCCGCTGTACGCCTGATTGCCGTTGACTGTCAGAAGCCCCTGTTCCAGGTACTGATCCAGCAGACCGTGCCATCCTTCTTCTATAATGGCCATTGCCTCATGAAGCATCTCCGGTTCTTCGTAGATATCGTACATCACCTGCTCGAGGCCGCGGAAATCGGAATAGATTTCCATCAGGGCAATGTAAAGATATTTCAGGCCCACCAGCCGCACGTCCAGAATATCGCCCAGGACATCCACTGGATCCGGATCAGTAATTTTCTCTTCGCAGCAGAGCGAGACAGATCCGGTAATACAGACGGACGGAAGGATCGTCCAGGTTCTCTCCCAGAAGACGCTGAATCTTATCCAGGCGTTTGAGCAGGCTGCTGCGGTGAATGAAAAGGGCTTCGGCGGTCTGGGAAATATGCGTTTCGTTCAGCAGATATACGTCAAGAGTACGGACATATTCCGTGTTCTTTTTCCGGTCGTTTTCCTGAAGCAAAGCCAGTCCCCGGGAAAACAGAAGCTCCGGAGGCAGGTCTCTGGTACAGGCTTCCAGCATGTATGAGAGAATATAGTTTTGAAAATAGTGGATGGAATCGGATTTGTCAGCCCCCTGTTCCGCGGCGTACCTGGCCTGCAGGAGATAACTGTCAAGAAGTCCGAGATTCGTGAAAGTATTGCTGAAACCTGCGATATATCCCATTCTGCTGAGGGTTTCCCCAAAGAGTCTGCGGGCTTCTTCATTTTCTTTTCCGCTGCCTTCTTTTTCCCGGAAAAGCCCCACGATCTCGCCGTACTGAATAATGGCGTAGGCGGTACCGGGCAGAGTGCCGTTGATCGTGGCGTACATGTATTCCCGGATATAGGAACGCTCTCCGCGGCGCTCCCGAAGCTGGAAACAGCGCCAGCTTTCTCCGGGATGAAGCGTGAGAGGCGTCAGATTTTCGGAGTTTGTGAGCGTGTGGTCAAAAAGGCTGCGAAGAGTGTCCAGGACAGTATTGTCCTCTGTTCCGAAACTGCGCAGATGTTTGGCAAAGGCCTTCTGGAATATGGAAAAGAAATAATCCATCAGCGCAAAATCGCTTTCGCGGAAGGGACGTTTTCCTTCACTGACAGAAATGCAGCCGGAAAAATTCTCTGTGGGATACAGATTGTTGCAGTAATATTTTTCACCCCCTGAATCGAAGGCGGTGAGATAAGGAACGGTAACCATCCGCTCTACCTGACAGACTTCTTTTACTTTTTCGCTGAATTCCATGGAGAGGATAGAAGGGCTGTCCGATATGTCCACGACAGTCCTGCTCTGAGCATCCATGCCGAGCTTTGTAAGAAAAATCGTGTTGAGGGCATAGTCGGACACCGATATTATGCGCTGGAACATCTCTGTTCCCAGACACAGGACCCTCCGGATGTCGAAATCCGTTTCCTTTTCCAGTTCATCCCGGAGCTGTTCGTCCCAGACATCAAATTTGTTATAGATTTCATGGATCTGATTGAAAATCTGAAACATTCCGGGAGAATTCTGAATGGTGAGGAGCCGAACGCCGCTGTACAGCCATTCCCGGGGCGGCAGAGCACCGACGCTGATGATCCCCGTGTCCTGCCGGGGCGGAAATTCGGGCAGCGTTTCAGAGCGCGCCACGTACAGAGTATCCTCCTGAAATTCCATTCCGCTCTCATACAGCAG
This sequence comes from uncultured Lachnospiraceae bacterium, assembly GCA_947626985.1. Classification (GTDB taxonomy): domain Bacteria; phylum Bacillota; class Clostridia; order Lachnospirales; family Lachnospiraceae; genus Blautia_A. Next base: position 19,238 of record CANQUG010000039.1, read on the forward strand.
CGGGCGGGAAAAAGTGCGGGAATGGCCGCCGGGACCGTACAGCTTCATTTTACAGGTTTCCGGAAGATAGTCGCGGATAATATCCAGATTCAGCTTCAAGATTCTCACCCTTTCTTTTCCTGGTGTTTGTGCCTGATAGCCACGCTCGTGCGGAAGTCACATTTTGTATTCTGGAATACAGTTCTGTTTTCGTCTTTTTGTTTCTCTTTTTCTCTTCATCTTACAGCATTTTAGTGAAAAACACCAGATACAATCAAAAAAATAAAATAAAACCTACATTTTGTATGAAAAGAGCCTGCGCAAAGTATAGAAAATGCAGCGCTGGCGGAAGTCGTTTGAAAATTATGATCTCTGAACACGGGCGCGAATTTGGGACATATTTTGAAAAAATTTCAGATATTATGCAAACTGTCGCTTTTTTGCAAAATTTGTTAAGATGATTTTATGAATGAAACAGAATGCTTTTAAGAAAGGAGAAGATAATTATGAGCAAAAAAGTTGACCCACGTATGCCGAAGGAGGTCGGAACAGGCTTTTATCCTGTGAAATCTCCCTGGGACAAAATGATTTCCTACCATGACGCAGCGCACTACGTACAGAGGTACACCAATATTGTAAGCGCCGCTATCATGCAGGCTTTCCGTATGCTGGTTCCGGATTACGTGGAGCGGAGCAAGGCCATGTGTACAAACGCCTACAATCGTCTGTCCTATGTGTACAACATGATTCCCGGATATACGGAAATGAATGCGGATCAGCTGCATATGCATCCCTTCATGCGGGGCAACTTTGTGGGCGGACTGATCGGCGATGCGGGGGATGAGGATCTGCTGATGTGCGGACGTGTCAACGATTTTGGTACTTATCGTGCAGAAAAGGAGCTGGATGTCTGTTACTGGGATATTATCGGTACAGAACTTTGCCGTTCTACCACACAGTCCCTGCAGGCCTGTGCGGACTGCGCTTCCAGGCTTCGTCCGGACGGTCCTCAGATCGAATATCATATGGTGGAGGCCAAGGGAGCGGGAGACCGCCACTGCCGCATCGTGGCTGAATGCCGCAAAAAATTCCCCATGCCGGAGCATGAGCAGTGGGAGTGCTTTGGTCCCGTGGCGACTGCGGATCAGATTAAGGATACGAAGGAGGAGGATACGGTATCCGAATCCATGATGTTCCGCGAGGAATGCGATTATCTGTTTTCCAACGGAACAAATATGGAAAAAGACTGGCGCAGCGCTTATCCCATGGTGACCATGTCCTACGGCGCGTCCTACATTCTTCCCACCCTGGACGATCTTATCCGGGAAGGAAGGCTGACCAGCGAGCAGGTGGACTATGCCATTCACTGTGTCTGTGAGGCTGCCGGAAAAGCTACGTTTATTGATGATTTTGCCAAAGCCGGCCTCCGTCAGTGGCTGGGCGTTCCCTACAGCATCAGCGCGGACGACGGCAGGCTTATGGGCGGTTATCTGGAAATGTTCATCCAGAGTCTGCATTGTCCCTACGAGGTGGAAGCTTTCAACGGTACGGAGTGCATTTACGTGATTGACCGCGCAGCTCTTGCCAACAATATGCCGAAAATGGTGAATGCCTATGTGTGGTTCTGGTACGGCATGACCAAGAGTCTGGTGAATGCACAGTGGTCTTTGTGGGAGGAGGATTCCCCTGAAGGAAAGCTCCGGATCAAAATAGCCAAAAAAGTGGATAAATTCTGCTGATGGAATCGGAAGGGAGGATAATCAGGATGTATCAGAATGTATATAAATATGATGAAATGAAACGGTCGGAACATATGGCCGTAAGAAAAACGGTTGGCTGGTATCTCTGGACCCATCAGATCGTGGAGGTGACCGGGGGCGACTGCGTGAAATTTCTGGAAATGATGTTTCCGAAGAATATCGGAAATCTGGCCGTTGGCCGCGAGCGGTATACGACCATGCTGGATGAGAAGGGCGAGATCATTGACGATGTGGTGGTATTTCGCATGGAGCCGGAAAAATTCTGGGTTTCCACCTTGTTTCGCGCGGAAATGTTTGTCTGGTTTGCCGCTCATAAGGGGGATCTGGACGTAACATGGACGGACGTGACTCCTCAGTGGGAAATGTATGCGGTGCAGGGGCCGAAGTCTCTGGAGATGGTAAATTCTCTTGCGGCTTCTCCCGTGGACAGCCAGAAATTCTTTGAGATCAAAGAGAACGAGATCAGCGGTGTTTCCGTATATATAAACCGTGCAGGATTTACCGGAGAAAAACTGGGTTATGAGATTTACTTCCCCAAGGCGGAAGCCCCGGAGATGGAGAAAAAACTCCGGGCCGCGGCGGAGGCTCTGGGCGGAAAAGAGGTAACGGAATTCCAGGTGATGGCGTGGACGCTTCCCACAGAGGCAGGTTTTTATTACATGCGTGATCTTCGCCATACCAATCCTTTTGAGGTGGGACTGGAAAACGGTATTAACTGGGAGAAAGACTTTATCGGGAAAGAGGCCCTTATGAAAGTCCGTGATGAGGGACCTGCCAGGGAAGTGGTGGGGTTCACGGTGGAGGAAGCGGATGTCCATATTAAAGGACGGCACATGGGCAATGAGGGCGAATTTGTGTACAAGGACGGGGAGTACGTGGGACGCTGCATGAAGATTGTTTACAGCTACGTAAACGAGATCAACAACGGAACCATTATCGCTGCAAAGGGCGCTCTGAAGGCCGGCGACAAAGTTCTCATGCATGGACATGAGGCTGTAATCACAGGAACACGTTTCATTTAAGCGGTGTACAGGAAAGGAGAACTACGAATGAATTTTGATCCAAAGGAAGCTGCGGCAGGTATCATGCGCGGTTATATTACAGATACAGCATCTCTGGAGGATATGCTTTATGTGAAGGGAAAAGCTGCGATCGTTACGGGAGGCACTTCGGGCCTGGGATTCTGCGTGGCTCAGCGTCTGTGCCAGGGCGGAGCTAAAGTGGTGATCTCCGGTTCTACAGAGGAAAAAGGAGTTGTCGCTCTGGGCCTTTTGAGAAACGCGGGGTATGAAGTGAGCTTCTGCAAAGCGGATCTTCGCCGCGAAGAAGATGTGGAGAAGCTGGTAGCCTTTACAGCGGAGACGTATGGTTCTGTGGATATTCTGGTTACCTCGGGAGGCGCGTGGAGTTTTGCCCATGTGTATGATCTGCCGGAGGAGGAGTTCATGAAAACCGTGGATATAAATCTGACCGGTGCGTTCCGCTGTGCGAAGCATGTGACCCGGTATATGATCGATCACGGCGTTCAGGGAAAGATTGTGCTGGTGTCTTCCAATGTGGCCTATCTGTCTCAGCCGGTATTCGGCGGATATGCACATTACGCGGCTTCCAAAGGCGGCGTGATCGCCATGACCCAGGAGATTGCCAAGGAAGTGAAGCGCTATGGGATCATGGTGAATTCAGTGGCTCCCGGCGGTATGATGACTCCCGGAAACCTTACCAACGGCCCGGTGCGTACTTTGCCGCCGGAAAAGCAGATGGAGATCGGAAAAGAGCTGATGGTGGAAAAGCTGGACAGCGTTCCTACCGCGGATAGCGTTGCCATTGTGATTTACGGTTTCTGTACCAGAATGGCAGACGGCGTTACCGGCGAGTGCATCGTGGCGGACAGCGGTATGATGCGTAATATCAAATCCTATCAGCCGGCCATCGAAGAATATCCCCCGAAGGAGAGCTGATAACGGTATTTTAAGATGAAAATTTTATAGCAGGAAAAGGTTTTTCAGGTCAGGCGGAAATATCCGTAACGGAGTATTTCTGCCCGGCCTTTATTATTTATCACTCTGAAATAATAACTTCCTCATTACTTCCTGGACATAAACCTGCCATAGAGCGATATGTGCATCTGTCAGAAAGTGATTCATGTCTGAACTAAATACAGAAATGATCGTCTGAACACTTGTATTTCCGATGTTGGGGGTATCTTGTATAACCTTGACAACTTTCCTGGAGGTAAAAAGAAATCTTGAAAAGCAGTCAGGGATAGTTATATAATGAAGGCAAAAGGAAGGAAATTCGGATGATAAATCCGGTGGAATTTATTAGACAAAAGGAGGTAAATCTTGATGATTAGTGATATGGAGATCATGGATAAGGGACTTACCTGTTTGCTGGAAAAACTGGGAGTAATAGAAACGGAAAGGTTTATATCTGTAATCAATAAAGAAAAATTTGACTATACGAAATGGCAGAGAAAGCGGTTTGATTACATGAGTTCCGAGGAATTTCAGGAGGCGGCTGTGGCATATGCAAAAGAGCACCCATTTCATAGAGAATAGCCGAAGCGGTATCAGGAGCAGGATCAGACGCCCTGCCGGCAGATATAACAATGATTGTCTTTGCAGAGAATGCGGGCCGGTTCGCAGTTCGCGGAGACGGAAAATTCCTTGACAGCCATATAAAAATCTGATATATTTACTCCGTAATAAAACAGCTATGTAACATACAGGTGCCGGGAACACATAAATTAATGTGTGAAGGTGAAAAGGGAAGCCGGTGTGAGTCCGGAGCGATGCTGTCACTGTGTACGGGAGTTTTCCGTGAGATATCACTGATCCTCAGAAGATCGGGAAGATACGGAAAGCGTTGATCGAAGCCAGGAGACCTGCCTGTGTGCGGAATTTATGATTTGCAGGCCACGAATCAATTTTCTCACATGATGCTGGACTTCCGGGGGAAGAGTAAGAACATACTCTTCAGACTTTTTCAGTGTGGAAATATGGAAGTGTACAGTCGTGGCGGCACGGCTGTTTTTTTGCGCATTACAATATTTTTACCCGGGATAATCTGCGCAAAAATGCAGAATCCTGCGGGGTATCACCATGCGCAGAAGCATGCGCGAAAAGGAGGAAAACATGAAAAAAACATTAGCCGCATTATTCACATGTTCAGCTGCCGTACTGCTCACCGGCACCAGCGTTGCTGCAGAAAGCCACTATCCGGTAACGATTTCCACTTACAATTACGAAAAAGAACCGGTAGAAGTTACTTTTGATTCCTGTCCCCAGAAGGTTCTGTGCACCAACCAGACTCAGACTGAACTAATGCTCTATTTCGGCCTGGATGATCATATCGCCGGAGCGGCATATCTGGACGGGGCCATCCGTGAGGATCTTCGGGATCAGTACGATAAGCTGGTGGAAGCGGGAAAGGAAATGACCGTCAAAGGATATCCGGACAAAGAAACAGTGCTTGCACTGGAGCCGGATATGATTTTCGGATGGAGAAGCGCGTTTGCCGAGGATGCTTTAGGCGACGTGAGCGAATGGAATGATCTGGGCGTGGGAACCATGATTCTTCGCTGCTCAAACAATACGGCTGAGGATCTGAGCATTAATTCCGTTCTGGCAGATATCGCTGATATCGGTGCCATCTTTGACATTGAGGAAACTACGGACGCCTATATCGCGGATGCTCAGGCCATGCTGGATGAGGTACAGGCCAAAGTAGATTCACTGGAGGCACCTTTAAGCGCTCTGATCATAGAAGGATATGGAGAAGGCACCTGGTTCGCCTGGGGAGCAAACTGCCTTACCGGTTCTCTGGTAGAGTCCGCAGGCGCTGTGAATCTCAGCGAAGAGGGCGGGGATCTTTCCGTGGAAGATATCATCAACTACAATCCTGACGTGATCATCGTCGATTATATGGACGATATGGAATCAGATGACGGCGGAGCCGCCGCCAGCGCGGCCGCGATCGAAGCCCTGACCGGCGAAAGCGCCCTGGCCGAGGTTCCGGCAGTGGCAAATAACCGCATCATGGCCGTAAACCTTACCGACGTGTACGGAGGAGGAATACGCATGGTTCCCTCTATTGAAGCCATGTACGAATTTATGTACGGGGAATGACGAAAAAATCTGCAGGCATCCGCTGACGTGAAAAACAGAGATATCTGACTGGATTCCGTGCAGGCAGACAAACCGGTTCTGCCTGCACATTCTTTATAAATACGCAAAGGATAGAGCAATGAACAATCGACTGAGCAGACGGCATATTTTTATGAAATTTGTGATTCTCGGCTTTGCAGGACTTCTGATTTTGTCCGTCCTGCTGGCGGTATGCATCGGCGCCGTCAGGATTTCCTTCTACGATGTCTACCGCATCATTCTGTATCAGGTGACACATATTTCTCTCGGAGATCCGGATACTCTCGGCGGAGGCACTTTGTATGAGATCATCTGGAACGTCCGGCTGCCCCGGGTGCTGATGGGCGCGGTGATCGGATGCATCCTGGCCATGTGCGGCGTGGTCATGCAGGCGACCGTACAGAATCCTCTGGCAGATCCATACATTCTGGGAATTTCCTCCGGAGCGTCCCTGGGAGCCACCTTTGCCATCATGATCGGAGCTTCTTCGGTGTTTACCGGTGTTCTGGCGGAAACCGGCGTCGCTTTCTGGGCGTTTCTGGGGTCCCTGGGAGCTACAGCACTGGTGATGCTGCTGGCAAATTTAGGCGGCGGCCGGGTGACTTCAGCGAAGCTTGTTCTTTCGGGAAGCGTGATTGCCAGCCTGAGCGGAGCATTTACCAATATGATGATCTATATCGGAAATGATCCGGACAACATGAAAACTGTCAGCTACTGGATGCTGGGGAGTATGGTCAGCGCCCGCTGGAATAAGCTTCTGCTGCCCGGGGTCTGCCTGGCTGCAGGCTTTCTGTTTTTCCTCACTCAGCTGCGGACGATGAATACCCTCCTTCTCGGGGATGAGGCTGCCATTACCCTGGGCATCAATCTGTCGTTGTGGCGGAAGATTTATATGATCGTCACTTCCCTTTTGACAGCCGTGGCGGTATGTACCTGCGGGATTGTGGGATTTGTGGGACTGATGATCCCGCACATTGTCCGGGGTTTCGCAGGGTCCGATCACCGTCACCTGCTGCCCCTGGCCGTTCTCTCCGGCGGTATTTTCCTGATATGGGCCGACGTGGCGGCCAGGGTCCTGATCGAGAGTACGGAAATTCCCATCGGCGTCATCACCTCTGCCGTGGGCGCGCCCATTTTTGTATATATGATGGTGAAAAAGTCCTATGGGTTTGGAGGGCATGACTGATGAAGCTGGAAGCGAAAAATGTGGACGTCACATTGTCAAAAAAAGAAATCGTAAAACAGGTGTCCGTGCAGGTAAAAGGAAATGAATTTGTAGGGCTTCTTGGTCCCAACGGAAGCGGAAAAACCACATTATTAAAGAGCATTTACCGGGTTCTGAAGCCTTCGGCGGGAACCGTGCTGATCGACGACGAGGACATCCGGAAAATGAGTTACCGCGATACCGCCCGGCGCATGGGAGTGGTCAGCCAGTTTACCAGCATGAGTTTCGATTTTTCTGTGGAGGAAGTGGTACTGATGGGGCGCTCTCCTCATAAGAAGGCTTTTTCCACCGATACGGAAGAGGATTACCGGGTAGTGGAGGAGGCGCTGCGCAGAGTGGACATGCTGGATTTCCGCGAGAGAAGTTTTCAGACTCTTTCCGGAGGAGAAAAGCAGAGAATTCTTCTCGCCCGCGCGCTGGCCCAGCAGGTAGAGCTTCTGATTCTGGACGAGCCCACCAACCATCTGGACATCAAATATCAGATCCAGATCATGGATGTGGTAAAATCCCTGGGCATCGGTGTGCTTTCGGCTCTGCATGATCTGAATCTCACACTGATGTACTGTACCTATGTGTATATCCTGAAAAACGGCCGGGTGGTAGCTCACGGAAGACCGGAGGATGTTATCACGGAACAGCTGATCCGGGAGGTTTATGAGGTAGACTGTGAAGTACTCCGCCATTCCGCGACAGGAAAGCTGTATGTCGTTTATTTTTCAAAGGTGTAAGGATGAAGAAAATTGCGATTATGGCCTGCTTAAAGGCAAATGATGTGTGTGCGGGAGCGGCCTGTCTGGACGCTCTCCATGAAAGAAAAAGTATATTTTTTGACGCAAACCTGAACCAGGTGTTCATGAGCAGAGCTTCAGTATCGGGAAATGAACGGCAAAAATCAGAGGCCAGCGTAACTCAAATGAGTCATGCTGGCCTCTGTTTGAAACTATCCGTTTTCCGATAATCTATAAGAGAGTTCTCTTCTTTGGCTATCCTGCAGCTTCGCTGTCTCACATAACGGAAGCGGACAAAATTTCAGATAAACTTTTACAGAGATTCCTTTTCACGGGCGCGTATACTGCCGCAGGGAGCTGAACAGAACCTCGTTATTTTCCGCGAACAGAGAGATATTCTTTCCGCTTGCCCCGTAAATCCGAACCGTCAGAGCCGCAATGCCGTCAATGTAGAAGGTTCCCACAGAGCCCTCCTGGATATAAGTAAAACTGTAATCCGTTCCCGGAACCAGCTCCGCGGCGGTCTCCGTGATCAGCAGTTTGTCGTTATTGAACAGAAGCTGCACCTTGCCTTCCGCAGGGGAAATGGAAATCTTCCTGCTTTTTTCCTGATCCCCGTCGTAATCAAAGCAGAGCCCGAAAGAACCGTCTCCGGTATAGCGGAACTCACCGGTAAGAAGAAAGCTCTCATAGCAGTTAAAGGCAGGCGTATAGCTGGCCGAATCCGCGTCCGCAAAAACATGCGTATCGTCCACAGCCAGTTCCCGACGGACAGAAAAGCTTTCCGCGACAGCATCCACCGGAGCCAGGAAAAGCGTTCCGTCTTCTCTCTGAACCAGCTTCTGAACGGCCAGATTTCCTGCCCATGCGGTAACGCTCAGGGCAGAAGGAGATTCCGACCTTCTGGCCCATCCCACCATATAGGCGTTCTCACCATCCTCCACATGCTTGGCCGCATAAAACAGCTTGTCATCCAGGCGGACAGGCTCTCCATAGGGACCGTAAGGCGTATCGGAGGCCGCATACCACAGCGTATCGTCCTGGGCGGAATATGTCAGATACCAGGTATCCCCGATTTGAAATGTATCGCTGCACTCCAGATTCCAGAAGCCGCCTACTGGATCAGTGAAAATAATTCCGTCATAGACAGGATTTTCCAGATTTTCGTCAAGCGTGTACTTCAAAATGCGGGCAGTGCCGTCCTGGGCGGCAGTGACGGTCAAAGTGATCTTTCCTGTTTCGGGATTATAATAGGCCTGGGGATCCCTGAAATCATTTTTCTGGCCCAGTTCCTCCGGCGGTGTGATTTCCCAGCCTTCCATCTTTTCAAAAGAAGCGGGACTGTCGCCCACAGCCAGCATGATCGTCTCCTTAAATTCCAGATTGGAAGAGTCTGCATGCCCTGTATAGAAAAGATAATATTTATCCCCGACCTTCACTACTGAGCCTGTGCCGATCCAGGCGTCCTGCGCATCGACAACGTCTGAGGATACCAGTATGGGATCGTCGTACTCCTCGTAAGTCACAAAATCCTTCGTAGTGGCCAGATAGATCGAATGTCTGAAAGAATCTCCCGCTTCCTTGAGATAATAAATATAGTAAACGCCGTCTTCATAATAAGGCATGGGGTCTCCCACGTATGGCTGACTGAACCCGTCTACGGAAGGAAGAAAAAAGGTACGGTAGTTATAGGACTGTTCCTGTTTGCTCGCCGACTGCAGTTCAGAGAAATTTTTGTCACTGTCTGAATCGGAAAAGTCATCTCCGGTATCTTTGTCCCAGCCGGCGTACAGCGTCATATCGCCGGAAACCACGTCCTCCTCCGCGTCCCATGGCTGAGTAAGCCCGGGATCCTGGAACCAGCCCAGGAAAACATATCCTTCTCTGACCGGGGTCTCCGGCAGATCGATCTTCTGTCCGGAATCAACGGACTGACTGTCCGGTACTGTGCCTTCTTCACAATTTACATCAAATGTCACCGTGCACTGCGCGTCATTAAAACCGCACAGCAAAAATCCTGTCATCAGGCAAAGCGCCAGATACTTTGAGCATCTTTTGTTTTTCATGGTTCATCCTTCCTTTCCTGTTAAAGTATTATTCACATTTCAATCCGGTTATGTGCCTGCCTGAACTCCTGTTTTTCAGCGGGCGTTCCTGTTTTTTGCTGCAATCTGTCACGTATTTGCAGTATGGTTCTTTACATTTGCCCATATGGTCTTTCACACTTGTGTCATATGATTTTTGCGCCCGGTCATATGGCCTTTCATATTTGTATCATATGACTTTCATATTTGCAGCATACAAATTTTGTATTTGCAATATACCATGTGTTTGCATTTTAATTCAGTTTCGATAGTTTGTCAATCCTTACCTATAGAAAACTTCCACCTATAGAAAACCGGGAAACCGGATGACAGGACTGCAGGGAACAAGCCTCCGGACCAGAAAGATGTCCCGAAGATGAAAGAAAGCCTGGACTGGAGGGGCAGCCCCTGAACCTGTAATGGAAATGGCGCTCGCTGATATCTGATTACCTGCAGCCAGGGCATTCAAATGCAGGTCGAGCAGACCTGCCCCGTAAGGGGCAAGTCTACCCGACCCACATGCGGAAGTTGACATCCGGGAAATTCCCTGTTAACATTTATTTATAGAACTGTCATGAAATGCACGGGAAGGAGGCTCCATATGGCCAGAACAGTCGGTATCGGATATCAGGATTTTGCCAGGCTGAGGATGGAACATAATTTTTATGTCGACAAAACATATTTTATCCGGGAGTGGTGGGAAAATCAGGATGCAGTTACACTGATTACCCGCCCAAGGCGGTTTGGAAAGACTTTGAATATGAGTATGGTCGAACAGTTTTTTTCAGTGAATTATTCGAACCGGAGCGATCTGTTTGAAGGACTGGCTGTCTGGGAGAACGAAGAATTGCGCGGACTGCAGGGAGCATATCCGGTGATCAGTCTTTCTTTTGCCAATATCAAAGAGACTTCCTATAAAAATACACGGGATAAACTGGTTCAGCTTTTGGCGGCGGAGTATGCCAGACATTCTTTTTTGCTGGAAGGCGATCTTCTTTCGCCGGAGGAGAAAGAAATATTCCGGCGGAAAAAACTTGGGATGGAGGACGTGGACCTTACGTTGTCGGTCAATCAGCTGTCAGAGTATCTATGCCGTTATTATGGAAAAAAGGTAATTTTGCTGCTGGATGAATACGATACGCCTATGCAGGAGGCTTATATCCACGGCTTCTGGAAAGATATGGTCGGGCTGACCCGAAGCTTTTTTAATGCCTCGTTTAAAACGAATCCATGGATGGAGCGGGCCATCCTGACCGGAATCACCAGAATCAGCAGGGAATCTGTATTTTCGGATTTAAATCATCTGGTTGTGGTGACGGCAACATCCAGAATGTACAGCGACTGTTTTGGATTTACGGAAAAAGAAGTCCTGGAGGCGCTGAAAGAATACGGACTGGATGCAAAAATGCAGCAGGTAAAGAACTGGTATGACGGATTTGTGTTTGGGGAGACAGAAGATATTTACAATCCCTGGTCAATTATCAATTATCTGAAGACGGAAACATTTGCTCCATACTGGGCAAACACCAGCTCCAACAGTCTGGCAGGAAGACTTCTTCAGCAGAGCAGCAAAGATATGAAGCTTTCTTTTGAAAACCTGTTAAACGGAGGCAGCCTGATTACGGAACTGGACGAACAGATTGTATTTGAACAGCTGGAATATTCAGAAAGTGCCATCTGGAGTCTGCTTCTGGCCAGCGGTTATCTGAAAGTGCGCGCATTTCGTACAGATCAGAGAGAGCAGTCCTGCTGGCGGCAGAAGTACGAGCTGGAACTGACGAATTTTGAAGTGAAGGTAATGTTTCAAAGTATAATTACTGGCTGGTTCGAGGGTTCCCGGTCGGATTATCATGACTTTCAGAAGGCAATGTTTCAGGGTGATGAAGACGCTATGAACGAATATATGAATCGGATTTCCCTGTCGGTGTTCAGTTATTTTGATACTGGTTCTGGAACGGGAAGAAAAGCGGAGCCGGAACGGTTTTATCATGGTTTTGCGCTGGGGCTTATCGTGGATCTGGAGGATCGGTATATCATCACTTCCAACCGCGAAAGCGGTTTCGGACGGTATGATGTAATGTTAAAACCCCGCAGAGCCGGTGATGCGGCAGTGATTATGGAGTTTAAAGTTCACAATCCCAGACGGGAGAAGAATCTGGAAGAGACAGCCCAGAATGCTCTTCGTCAGATAGAGGAGAAGAACTATCTGCAGGAGCTGCAGAACCAGGTATGTGTCAAAGGACCGGTGTATCAGTATGGATTCGCTTTTGAGGGAAAGCATGTGCTGATCCGGATGAATGAAAATTGAACAAAGTCAGGAAAGGAGAGCCTGAGTATGTTGGTTCGTTTAAAGGAAATTGCAGACAGGCGGCAGATTTCCCCGCGTCGGATTGCACAGCTTTGTGCGGCTGGAGAAATAAAAGGCGCCGAGAAAAAAGGACGATACTGGATGCTCACAATAAAGTCTGCCTGTTCACTCGTCCAAGGCGTTTTGGAAAAACTCTGATGATGGATATGGTAAAAACTTTTTTCGAGAATACGGGAAAAGATACCTCGATGTATTTTCGGGAAAAAATGATCTGGAATCAGGATGATGTATACAAACAGTATCAGGGAAAATATCCGGTTATTTATCTTTCCTTTAAGGATACCCATTATGAAAAATGGGAGGATATGTATCAGGCTCTTCGATATGTGATAAAAAAGGAATTTCGGAGACATCGGGAACTGCTGGACAGTAAAATTCTTCCGGATGCAGAAAAACAATATTTTTCCAGTATACTGAATGAACAGATATCGGAAACGGGGTGTCAGAATGCGCTTGGCGAGCTGTCTTACATGCTTTCTTTCCATTATAAGTGTAAAGTGATTGTCATCATTGATGAATATGATACTCCGATTCAGCAGGGATATCTGAACGGATATTATAATCAGATAACCGGATTTATGCGCAACCTGTTTTCAGCAGTTCTTAAAGATAATGAAAACCTGGAGTTTGGTATTCTCACGGGAGTTCTGCGCATTGCGAAGGAAAGCCTTTTTCCTATCTGCAGTCTGAAAATTCCAAATCTGGAAATTAAAAATGTTTTTCGAAAGGAGATACTGGGAAATCTCAGAGGGCTGTTCACCGGAACCGTTCTCAGGAACTTTGAGATTGCTCTGCATACCGGAAATGAAGCATTGTTTCAGGATACGATGTCTGAATTCTCAGGTAAAGAAATATAAAGATGGTTAACTAGGAGGCTTGCTTATGACAGCAAATCCGATTTTGCTTCAGAAAAAATACAGTCGTATCATTGAATGTTTTGCCAAACAGAA